>JAQRMW010000263.1 GCA_028599075.1 Urechidicola sp.
TTGTCATCAGGATTGTTTTGAACAACAATATCTGGCATAGCAGGAGTAAAGTCCATATTTTTTTGTGATGATTTTACATACCACCCCCTAAACGGAACTCGCACATAAGAACCATCAATTAATGTTTGGCCTCCAGTTGATATTACTGCACCAAAAGTAGGGATGCCAACTAATTTCCCTAAGTTTAATTCTTTATAAGCATGTGAAAATATTTCGGCATTTGAATATGAGTTTTGATTACACAAAGCAATGGAAGGTTTTGTCCATGAAGCTAATGGTAATCTTTCGCTAAACGGATAGTATTGTGTAAAGTTCTTATTCTCTTTATCTAAATTTTCAGCAGCACCTCTAGGGATAGTATAAGCATGCTGTTGCACATTTAATACAGCCATTAAATAGTCAGTAGTCCAACCACCTCCATTGAATCGTACATCTATAACAACACCTTCTTTACCAAAACCTGCTGCAGTTAATTCTCGTTCAAATTCTTCAAAACTTGTCCAATTCATACCGCGAATATGAATATATCCTAAACGACCACCAGAGTATTTTTCGGTTAATATTTTACGGTCTTTTACCCATGCATTGTAATTGTCAGTTCTAACACTTGACTTAGGGCGGATTACCACTTCTTTCTCTACTCCGTTACGATTAATAGTCAATAAAACTTTATCGTTAGCAGTAGCGGTTAAATATTTATATACATTTTCAGAAGGCGATACTTTTACTCCGTTGATTTTTATTAATTCATCGCCAACTTTTAATTTGCTAGCTTCTCTATCGGCAGATGAATTACGAACAATTGATGAAATTTTTAAACTATTTTTTGAGTTTGAATCAAATTCAATTCCTAAAATTCCGGTTGTTTCATTTTGAGTATCTGCGCGTTCCTCACCTCTATAAACACCCATATGACTTGCATTTATTTGACCGAGCATCTTATTGAACATCACTTTAAAATCAGCTCTTGTAGATGCTTTTAACGCTAAGGGCTTATATGTCTTCTTTAGTGATTCCCAATTTTGACCGTGATAGTTAGGGTCATAAAATCGTTCTTCAATAACATTCCAAGCTTCTTCAAAAATTTGATTTGATTCCGCTTTGTAATCAACAATCATTTTTGCTGAGAATGGAAGGCTTTCTTTTTTTGCTCCTTTTAACTTAATACGTGCTAATTTTCCTTTACCCACATAATAAATAAAATCTTCCTTCTCATTCAAGCTAATATTTGCTGGACTTGCTCCTCCAGTTGTTAATGCTTTTTTATCTTCTCCATCCCAATTAATTTGAAACAAATCACTTTTGGTATCAGGATTTCCATTAGTTCCATTTCCTGTTGTATAATAAGCAGTTTCACCATCCTTAGAAAAAGCTTGTAGAAATTCACCACCGGTATATGAGGTTACTTGTTTTTGTCTGTTGTAGATATCTTCAAAATCAATAGTAATATCTGCAACTTTGTTTTCTTCTTTTTCATCTTCTTTCTTTTTGTCTTTATCTTCTTTTTTGTCTGATGAATCTTCTACATCTTCATCCCAATCTTCTTTGGTTTTTTCCCAGTCCTTTTTGTTTAACCACACAAACCAAACATCATAATCGCCATTATTTCTGTTGGATGTAAACCCTAATTTACTACCATCTTTACTCCAAACAGGATCGTAATCACCCTTTGGATGCATAGAAATATTGACTGCTTTTTTGCTGTCATCGGCTTTATGAATGTAGATTTCATCGTTAAAATATAAATCGCTTAAGCTGTATGCTAACCATTTAGAATCTGGTGACCACGAAACACTTTCAGGGGCATTCCAGCCATCAGCTAAAGTTTTGGGTTTACTAATTTTTCCAGTTTCAGAAATTGAAGCAACTACCAATTTTCCATTCCCCTCTTTATAGACAATTTGCTTTTTGTCTGATGATATAACAGGGTTTGTAATACCCTCTTTGCTTTTTGTTAGTTGGGTAATATTATGTTTTAATGAAGTGAAAATATTTTTATTTTCAGAATCATTCGATGTAGTAGAATAGAGATTGTACACACCATCTCTATCAGAAATAAATAGTAGCGTATCGTCATTTAACCAAGCCACATCAATATCTCTTGAAGGTGAATTAGACAGGTTCACTGTTTTGCTTTTTTCCTTATCATTTTCTGTAACAAAAACTTCTCCTCTAACAACAAAAGCACTAAATTTTCCATTTGGAGATACTGCAATTTCAGTAGCCCTATTTGTAAATGTTTTTCTTTCTTTAGGATCAAATCTATAATCGCTATTTATTGTTATACTGATATTAGTAGTAGCTTTTGTTTTTCTGTTTATCATAGAAACCCTATCTCCAGATACAAGAATAATAGAGTTTCCGTCTGCACTTAAATCATAAGAGAATAGACCTAATTTTTTAAGATTTGATACTTGACTGATTTCACCAGATTCACCACCGTTAGCATCAACAGATATTTGATGCACATTGTAAACACCACTTCTAGCTGATTGAAATAAAATTGTAGTATCATCTGCCCATTGTGGTGCTAAATCTTGTCCGTTAAACGTGGTAAGTTGATGATAAGAATCTTGCTCAATATTATAAACCCAAACATCTCTATTTGCCGGCCCTTGATACGCTTCGCGCTCAATTCTACAAGAGCCTCTTGTAAAGGCAATTAATTTACCATTTGGCGATAATGTTGCATCAGAGCCTACAGCATCCATCAATCTAAACGGTGTACCACCTTTTGCATTTACAGAGTGTATTTCAGTTTCCCACTCAACCTGTCTAAAATTTCTAGAAGTTGTAAAAAGTATGTTGTTATTTGATGTAATGTCTGTGACAACATCGCTTGCAGAATGATACGTTATTCTTGTTGGTACTCCGCCTATTGCCGGAATTGTATAAATGTCATTATTGCCAAAACGGTCACTTTGAAATACGATTGTTTTTCCGTCGGCGCTCCAAAATGGATTGGCGTCGTACCCTTCGTGAATGGTCAATCTGTTTAAGTTTTGACCATTTGTAGAAACTGTCCAAATATCGCCTTGATAATTGAAAGCAATTTGAGTGGCATTAGGACTTAATCTTGGTGTATTTATTAATGGATTATTTTGAGAAAATAATGTAGCAGAAATTGTCAATAATAGGACAATTAGGGAATTCGATTTTTTCATAAAAGTAGATTTGATTTATTGCTATCAAAAATACGTATTAAGGCTCAAAAACTTATTGTAAATTAAAACTTTAACAGTTCATTTTTTGTATCCAATTTTTGTTCTTTTTGTAGAAATTTCTTTTTTCTTTAGCAACTCGTCTAAATAGTTAAAAACAAGTTCAATGTTTTTATCGTGATTACCGAGCTTCTTTTTGACGGCTTCAATTTCTAATTTTAGGTTTAAATTTTCTGAAAGTGATTGGCGGATTTTTGTAAATACTCTTATAATTTTAATATTTACTTCAATGGCTCGTTTACTTTTTAAAACACTAGAGAGCATTGCAACACCATTTTCTGTGAAAGCGTAAGGTGTATATCTGCTTCCTCCCCAACTTGAGGTAACAATTTGTGACCTCAAGATTTTGAATTCTTCTTTATTTAATTCAAACATAAAATCTTTTGGGAATCGCTCTAGGTTTCTTTTAACAGCTTGTTTCAAAGCTTTTGTTTCAACCCCATATAATTGTGCTAAATCTCTATCGAGCATTATTTTTTGGTCACGAATCCAATATATTTTATGAGTGATAATTTCTTCTGGTATACTGATATTGTTTTCCATAGTGTTCAATTTTTTACCCCAACCAACCATCTCTATCCAAGCTACGATATTGAATAGCTTCGGCAATATGATTTGGAGAGATATGTTCTGTAGTTTCTAAATCAGCAATAGTGCGTGCTACTTTTAAAATTCGATCATAGGCCCGAGCAGATAGGTTTAATCTATCCATTGCATTTTTTAAAAGCGATTTTGATTCGTCGTTTAAAGCACAATATTTTCTAATTTGTTTTACATTCATTTGTGCATTGTAATGCACCGTTTCAATTTCCTTAAATCTCTCTGATTGATATTCTCTTGACTTGGTTACTCTTCTTCTAATATCAGTACTCGGCTCTCCTCTTCGTTCTTCAGTTAATTTTTCAAAAGGTACTGGTTGCACTTCGATATGAATATCAATTCGATCTAAAAGAGGTCCAGATATTTTACTTAAGTAGCGTTGCATTTCTTGAGGTGAAGTTGAAATAGCTTGTGCATCATCAGGAAAATAACCACTTGGCGAAGGGTTCATACTTGCAACCAACATAAAACTACTAGGATATGTCACAGTAAATCGTGCTCTTGAAATGGTTACTTCTCTATCTTCTAAAGGTTGTCTCATTACTTCTAAAACTTCACGCTTAAACTCGGGCAATTCATCTAAAAATAAAACGCCATTGTGAGATAAAGAAATTTCTCCAGGTTGTGGGTAGCTTCCGCCACCGACCAAGGCAACATTTGAAATTGTGTGATGCGGACTTCTAAATGGACGCTGATTCATCAAACCACTATGCGCTTTAATGCGCCCAACAACCGAATGTATTTTGGTGGTTTCTAATGCTTCATTCAAAGTCATTGGAGGTAAAATAGTTGGCAATCTTTTTGCAAGCATTGTTTTACCACTCCCAGGTGGGCCAATTAAAATAATATTATGCCCACCAGCTGCAGCAATTTCCATACAACGTTTTATTGATTCTTGTCCCTTAACATCAGCAAAATCAAATTCTGGATGCTCCATCGTTTCATAGAATTCTTTTCGGGTGTCAATCACTAAAGGTTCGATGGTTGATGTGCCTTCAAAAAAATCAATTACTTCCTGAATATTTTCTACTCCCAATGCATCTAGTCCATCAACTATAGCGGCTTCTTTTACATTTTGTTTGGGTAAAATAAATCCTTTAAAACCTTCTTCTCTGGCTTTAATAGCAATTGGTAAAGCACCTCGAATTGGTTGTAAACTTCCGTCTAATGAAAGCTCACCCATAATAATATACTTGTCAATTTCAGTTGCTTTTATTTGGTGAGAGGCGGATAAGATTCCTATAGCTAAAGTAAGATCGTAAGCTGATCCTTCTTTGCGCATATCTGCGGGAGCCATGTTTAAGGTGATTTTTTTACCGGGGAGTTTGTATCCATTATTATTTAGTGCAGCGGAAATGCGATACGAACTTTCTTTGATGGCGTTATCTGGGAGTCCGACCAAATGATATCCAATTCCTTTATCAATATTAACTTCAACGGTGATGGTGGTGGCTTCGACACCAAAAACGGCTGAACCAAAAACTTTAACTAGCATATTTTTTCTTTTTATAAAAATAAGAAAAAATACAATTAGTTTCTTGAAATTGAAACTGTTAAGTTGATTCTCTAATATTTAAACTTGTTTCTAAGATTATTTTTTGAGGAGTAATTTCTTTTTTTGCTTCGGATAAAACAATTTCTTCTAATAAAATTTCTATTGCTTTTTTACCCAATTCATAGCTCGGTTGATTTACAGTTGTTAGGGAAGGAGTAACTACTGTTGACATAAACCAATTGCTAAAACCAAAGATAGCAATGTCTTGTGGAATTGAAATAGAGTGGGTGTTGAAAAATTTTGAAACGCCAACTGCAATCACATCTGTTACGGCAAAAACGGCATCAACATTTTTAAAACCATGGTCTTTAATTAATTGCTCAGCATTATTGTAGCCGTAATTATACTCGTCATGATTTTCGCATATATAAATTAGAGAGTCATCAAACGGAATTCTAAATTCTTCTAAGGCTTGTTTGTATCCTAAAAAGCGATTGCTAAAATTATGTGCTTTTAACGATGCGCCAAAATAGGCGATTCGTTTATACCCTTTTCTGATAAGATATGCAACTGCTTCATAAGCTGCTTTTTTATCGTTAATTAAAACTTTAGAGCAATTAATAGAGTCAGAAATTTTATCATACATAACTAATGGTATTCCCATTTTTTGGACTCTTTCTAAATGCTCAAAACTGGTAGTTTCAACAGATAGTGAAATCAAAATGCCATCAACTTGTTGTTTTATTAAAAGATCTAATTGTTTTTGTTCAAATTCAAAATCGTCATTGCTTTGCAGTAAAATAACCATGTATCCATTTTTTTCAGCCTCCTTAATAATTCCATCAATTACATTCGAAAAAAAGTGATGTACAATATTAGGTACAATTACCCCGATGGTTTTTGTATGTTGCGTTCGTAAGTTTGAAGCTACAATATTAGGAGTAAAATTTAACTCTTCAGCTAAGTCTTTGACAGCTTTTCGAGTTTTTTTACTAACATCACTATATCCTTTTAAAGCTTTAGAAACGGTACTGACCGAGATGTTTAATTTTGTAGCTAAATCGTGAAGTGTTATTTGTGGCATTGTATAAAAGTAAAAATATTTTATTGAGTCCGAAGATACTTAATTTTATTGTTTTAGAATTAATGTTTAGATTAAAGAGTTATCATTCAAATAGCAATCTTCCATGATAATGCTCAGTTACATCAATTGTCGTAGGCTGATTAAATGCTCTAACATCTCCTAGCGAATAAATATTACCTTCAATTTTTTCTTGTGGATTTACTAACATGTCATTAGAACTTTTATGTGTGATATTCACATTTTCAGCCAATAAATTTTTTCCTTCAAATCGAGAGTCTCCTGCGAAAAAACCAACATTTAAATTATTGGTTTGTCCATCGATATAAAAATTTGAAATTCCGTTTGCCGTAATACTCAAGTTCGTATTGTTAATGGTTATATGAAAATCACCAATATTTAAAAAATTGGATTGATAATCTTCTGATAATAACCTTAAAGTAGGATAGGTGAGTATCCCATCAGAATATACTGACTGTTCAGAGGAGTTTCTAATTTCTACAATAATTTGGTGAAGTCACAATGATTTTTGTTAAACCATAATCTCTAACCAAATTACAACCGTTATTATCTTTTGCAATGAGTTGATTATTTACAACTTCAACAGTTACATTGCCAATTAAGTTAGCTCCTGATTCTACAAAAACCATTTGGGTAGTACCTTCTTTAATGAGAAGCTCGACACCTTCGTGAATCAATATTCTATCAAAACTCGGAAGTGTCATTTCTTCTTGAATAATGCTACCAGCAGTTTTAAAGCAATCTGGAGCATCTTCAGAATCGCATCCTAAAATTGTTACAAGTACCATTAAAAGGATTCCTATTTTTTTCATAATTGTAATTTCAAAATTAATTATTTTTCCGTCAACCGTCAATCGACTACAGTCTATATCCTATTCCAAACTCTAAAGCTTCTGCTCTAAACATATTAATTTTCAATGTTAAATCGGCAAACAAATGCTCTCCAAAATGTTTTCTAAATCCAAAGCGTTCGTAAACTCTACTTACATAATCATACGGATAATATACGTTATATCCTACTTGACCTAGCACTGAAAATTTCTCCATATTGAGTTCATATCCTACAAAAACTCCTACACGTTTCCAATCAGAAGTTTCATCAGGAGTTTCTTGTTGAATGTTATTCCATTCAATATAATCTTTCATAAAAGTTGATAAAAATAAATCTGTACCAACAGATAAAGTTGAGGTGTAGCTCAATTTTTTTTCAGCAAAAGCTGTGAAAGTATAAAAGGAATAAAGTCCACTACCATTGATTAGTGATTCGTTAAGCCCTGTTCTGAAAGCAGCTCCAAATTTGATAGGATTCTTTTCGTAAGCCACATCATCAAGAATTCTTTCAGGTGCCAAAATTTGATTGTCAAAATTATAATTCACCCCAACTGTTGCTGCAACTGTATTGATTCCTAAGTTTGGAACATTGAAGCTTCCGTTAGAATAATGTAACATTGTAAAACCCGCATTGGCTCCAAAATTATCAATGAGATATTGACGTTCATATGCCAATTTTAAATATACTGAAGCTACAACTTTAGAGCCAATAGCCCAGTTTTTATTATTGGTTTCTTTGTTAAAAGGAGATGTAGCATATCCTAAACCAAATCCACTTGTGAGTTTTAATTGATTTTTTGAATTGCGATTGAGCAAATAAAAATTGTAATGAGCATAGAGAGAAAATACTTCTCCTAATGCATCTGTATGAAAATTTTGATATGATGCTGTAAATCCAAAATCGGGATAATTAAAAGTGCGTTCGAATTTTGAATCAACTAACTTCTTTTTGTTCCAACTAAAAATAAACCCTGAAGGGTGGGCTTGAATAATAGGTTTTAATTCAGGAGCGTGCTCAATTATATTGCCATAGAAATAATTAAAATCAATATACGATGTGTCTTTATTTTCTTGTGAAAATCCAAAGAAAAAATTAAAAAAAAACTATTATAAAACTGACTTTCTTCATTTCTTATATTCGTATTCCAACTCCAAATTCAACTGTTTCAGCATTAGCTCCATGTGCTTTTAAGCTTACCACAGCAAACCATTTATCACCAAAATATCGTTTCAATCCAAGGCGCTCATAATAGCGTGCTTCATACTCGAAAGGGTAATATAAATAATAACCTAATTGTGCAATAACAGAAAATTTATTGACAAATAATTCGTGTCCTAAAAATAGACTTACTCTTGTTATGTCTGAAGTGTTTGCATCAGAGTCTCCCGGAAAATTAATATGATAATACTCGATATAATCTTTTAAAAAAGGAGATATAAAAACATCAGTCCCTACTTGTATGGCCGATTTTCGACTTAGTCTTTTATCGGCATAACCCGAGAAAACAAAAAACGGTTTTAAACCGCTACCTATTATTTCTGATTCATTCATTCCTGTTCTAAAAATAAAGTTGAACTTTATAGGTTCTTTATATGTATCAGCAATTTCATGAGTTGTAAAAACTTCATCTTCATCATCTATATTATAGTTTAACCCCACAGTGGTACCCCAAGTATTGAGTCCAGTATTTGGAGATTTTACATTAGAGTTTGAGGCGTGAATAAAGGTCAATCCTGCAGTAACACCAACATTTTTAAAAAGGCGTTCTCGTTGATAATAGAGTTTAAAATAAGTGCTAGAATTTAAATAGGTGCCAAACGATATATTCTTATTGTTTGTTTCTTTATCATACGGATTGGTGTTATAAGCTACTCCGATTCCTGCTCTTAATACTAGCTGATTTTTATTGAGTCTATTAAAAAAGTAGAAGTTGTAATGAGCATAAAGTGCATATAATTTTCCAACAACTTCATTCTTATAGTCTTGATACGAAAAAGAAAACCCGATATCTGGAAAGTTATAAGTTTGCTCCCAAGCTTCTTTTCCAAAACGTTTTTGATTGTAACTTAATATAAACCCTTCGGGATGCCCAGAAATGAGATGCCCAACACTAGGTTGGTGTTGAATTATATTTCCGTAATAATACTCCGCACTAAATGAATGCTGAGGTTTAGGAGTTGTACTGCCTTGACTTTCTTGTGAAAACGAATTACAAAAAGCAAGTAATGTAAAAAATAGGATTGATTTTTTCATCGATGTCAAAAATACTAAATTGACTCTTTAAATGATTCTTAATTACAATTCAATTTAATGTTATAAAAATAAAATAGATTTTAGAGCGTTTTATAAATCTGAAACTAAAAAAAACTGCTATCTATGAAATATAAATTACTCCTTGTTCTTTTTGTATGTTCCACAGTTTTGTTTTCACAAGAAGATAAATTAAAGTTTCATAGTGTTTCAATTGCTCCTGCAAATTATTATTTTGATGCTCATGTAGATGGTTTCGCTGCAAGTATTGATGTAAATTTTAATAAAGGGAAGCATATTTTTAAAATTTTAGGATTGGTTGGAGATGAGGTTAAAACATTAACCTTTGGACCAGGTGTTCGAAAGAATTCTTATGAAATTAATATTTTATATGGTAGAGAATTAAAAGTAAATAATTGGTTGTATTTTGATTTCTTTGGCGGTGTTGGGTATTTTGAACAAGTAATAACTATTCCTGAAAGGATACCAGGATCAGGTAGTTTTAATGGGTTGTGGCAAGTCTATGAGTATGAAAATAAAAAGGATAGAGCAAAAACTATTGGATTTCCATTACAAAGTAGAATAAGATTTAAAACCGGATTCAGATTTTCACTTGGTTTGCAGCTACATGCAAATTTGAATTCAGTAAATGCTATCTATACACTAGGTCCTTTTGTTCAATGGCGATTTGGAAACTCAAAAAAGATAAATAAAAACAGCAATTAATTCAACTTAAACCGAAAAGCTTCCTGAGTTAATCTTGCTAGTAATTCGTTGCTAATTTCAACCTTATGTGTTCTACTTGGTAAGCTCAATTTTATTTTTTCTTCGGCATCATAAACTGTAAAAAGTATAGGGTTCTTTCCTTTATGACTGTCTAGAATAGTTTCAATTTGTTTTAGTTTGTTTTTGTCAATTTCGTTGATATCAATCTGTATGGTCACTTTTTTTGCTAATTTACCTAAGACATCATGTAGCAGTTGTACATCAGAAAATGTCATACGCATATCATCATTGTAAAAGTTTTTACGAACAGATATCCGTAAATACAAAAATGAATTAGGAACTAGAAAGTGTTTGAATTTTAAATACTCTTCTCCAAAAATTCTGAACTCATGGGTTGCAGAATAATCTTCAACAAAGAAAGTTGCCCAACCTTTTCCTGCTTTTGATACACGATGCTCTACACTTGTAACGATACCCCCAATAGAAACATCTTTATTTTTTAAAGCATTTAAATCTTGTAAATCACTCAACTGAGCATTGCAAAAATTATTGAGTTCGTTGTTAAAATCATTAAGAGGGTGTCCAGAAATATAGATGCCTACTACTTCTTTTTCTCGTGATAATTTTTCCATCATACCCCATCTTTCACAATCAGGAATTATAGGTTCTTCTAGCTGTACTTCTGATGCTTCGCCAAACAGTGATACTTGTGAGGAGTTTTTATTTTCTTGATATTTTGATCCGTACTTAATAGCTTTTTCTAAGAAGGTTTGTCCTTTATCATCCAATGCAAAATATTGCGAACGGTCTTGATCAAAACTGTCAAATCCACCAGCAAAAACTAAGCCTTCAAAAGTTCGTTTGTTGGCAGCTCTGAGGTCAATACGTTTTGCTACATCAAAAATAGATTTATAGTTTCCATTTTCTTTTCTGTCATTCACAATTGTTGCAACTGCATTTTCTCCAACACCTTTGATAGCACCCATTCCAAAGCGAATAGCACCATAATTATTAACAGCAAATTTGTAATATGATTCGTTTACATCAGGACCTAAAACTTCAATATTAGCGCGCTTGCATTCCTCCATAAAAAAGGAAACCTGTTTAATATCACGCATGTTATTAGACAATACTGCCGCCATATATTCAGCAGGATAATGTGCTTTTAAATAAGCAGTTTGGTATGCGATATACGCGTAACAAGTAGAGTGTGATTTGTTAAAGGCGTATGCCGCAAAAGCCTCCCAATCTTTCCAAATTTTTTCAAGAGTTTCTTTTGGGTGGTTGTTCTTTTTACCACCTTCCATAAACTTTGGTTTTAATTTTTCTAGCAGTGCAAAAATCTTTTTACCCATCGCTTTTCTAAGCATATCAGCCTCACCCTTTGTAAAGCCTGCGAGCTTTTGTGAGAGTAACATTACTTGCTCTTGATAAACAGTAATTCCGTAGGTTTCTTTAAGATATTCCTCCATTTCTGGGAGGTCATAAGTAATATCTTCTCGCTCGTGTTTACGATTAATAAAAGACGGAATATATTCCATTGGACCTGGTCTATACAAGGCATTCATCGCAATTAAATCTGCAAAAACTGTCGGCTTTAAATCCTTCATATGTTTTTGCATTCCTGCAGATTCATATTGAAATATACCAATGGTTTCTCCTCTCTGAAACAGCTCATAAGTCTTTTCATCATCTAGCGGAAAATCATCAGGAATCAACTGAACTCCATGTTTGGCTTTTACAATTTTAACGGTGTCCTTAATTAAGGTTAAAGTTTTTAACCCTAAGAAATCCATTTTTAACAAGCCCGCGCTTTCCACTACATTGTTGTCGAATTGTGTTACGAACATGTCAGAATCTTTGGCGGTCGCCACTGGAATTAAATTTGTAATATCTTCTGGAGTGATGATAACTCCACAGGCATGAGTCCCGGTATTTCTCACCGAGCCTTCTAGAGATAGTGCCTGATTAATTGTTTTTGCAGCTAAATCTTCTCCTTCAGAAATGGTAATTAATTCGGCAATATTTGCTTTGTCATCTGCACGTAGTTCTGCAATTTTAGATTTGCTTTTTTTGTCATCACCAAAAATGTAATTCAGTTTTGTATTCGGAATTAATTTGGCAATTCTATCAGCATCATGAAGTGGTAAATCTAGCACACGCGCTGTATCTCTGATAGATGATTTTGCAGCCATTGTACCATAGGTAATTATTTGAGCTACATTGTTTGCACCGTATTTTTCGATAACAAAATCAATGACACGTTGCCTTCCTTCATCATCAAAATCAATATCGATATCTGGTAAAGACACACGGTCAGGATTTAAAAAACGCTCAAAAAGCAAGTCGTATTCTATCGGGTCTATGTTGGTAATCCACAAGCAGTAAGCAACTACCGACCCCGCTGCCGAACCACGACCTGGGCCAACAGAGACATTCATTTTTCTCGCTTCTAGAATTAAATCCCAAACAATTAAAAAATAACCAGGATACCCAGTCATTTCGATAATCGATAACTCAAAATCAATCCGTTCAATAGTTTCTTTATCTAATTCTTCTCCATATCTTTTTTTAGCACCTTCAAAAGTTAAATGCTTTAGGTAGGCATTTTCTCCTCTAACTCCTCCATCAATTTCGTCTTCAGAATTCACAAATTGTTTTGGAATATCAAATTTAGGCAAGAGTACTTCGCGTGCTAATGGATAGGGTTCTATCTTGTCAATAACTTCTTGAATATTAATAATTGCTTCAGGAGTTTCCTTAAACAATGCCACCATTTCTTCGGCTGTTTTAAAGTAATACTCGTCATTAGGTAATCCATATCTAAACCCTCGACCACGTCCTTTTGGAGTATCAAACTTTTCACCGTCTTTTACACACATTAAGATGTCATGTGGTGTAGCATCCTCTTTGTTTATGTAGTAAACATCATTGGTTGCTATCAATTTTACTTGATGTTTTTTAGAAAAGCTAACGAGGACTTCATTAACATGTGCTTCATTTTCTTGCTTGTGATTTGAGATTTCTAAATAGAAATCATCAGCAAATTTTGATTTCCACCAAAGCAATGCATCTTCAGCTTGTTGCTCACCAATATTTAGAATTTTATTGGCGATTTCACCATATATATTTCCACTTAAAACAATGATGTCTTCTTTGTATACTTCTACTAAGCTTTTGTCTATTCTAGGGACATAGTAAAATCCTTTGGTATGAGATATAGATGATAATTTCGCTAAATTATGATAGCCATTTTTATTTTTGGCGAGGAGTATAATTTGATACCCATTGTCTTTATGGCTACGGTCTAAATAATCTTCACAAACATTAAAAATACTCCCTACAATCGGTGTAATTTCTTGCTTCGGCTCTTGACCTTCTTCAAGGTTCTTGTTGAAATCTTTTACAGATTTATTGTGAGCTAAAATTTCTTTTACAAAATAAAAAGCACCCATCATATTGCCAGTATCTGTTAAAGCAATTGCCGGCATTTTATTTTCAATAGTGGCTTTTACAATATCAGAAATACTAGCAGTAGATTGCAATACAGAGAATTGTGAGCGATTGTGTAAATGTGCAAAAGCCGTATTTTTAAGAGAAGTTTTTGTTGTTGATTTTTCAATTGGACTCGCCCAATCAATTTTTTTAGCTTCTTTCTCTTTTAACTTTTTGCTTTCTTTTTTTAGGTTGATATGTTTTAATCCGATGAGTTGAATCTCTTTTGGATTTTCTTTGTCAAACTTTTCAAAATAACCTTGTTCAACATCCAGTTTTTCTAGTGGATAACTTCTTTTTCTTATGAGTTCTAAAAAGCATCTCGTAGTAGCTTCAACATCCGCTGTAGCATTATGCGCTTCTCCAAAAGCCGATCCAAATAAATGTTGATGTAGTTCGGTTAAAGTTGGTAACTTAAATTTACCACCTCTACCACCAGGAATCTGGCACATTGTTGCAGTAACTTCGGTACAAGTATCTAAAAGCGGGAGTTTATTTAGGTTAGTTTCTATCCCTAATCTATGAAATTCACAGCCCATAATATTTAAATCGAACCCCACATTTTGCCCAACAACAAATTTAGTTTTTGATAAGGAGATGTTGAATTTTTCTAAAACTTCAGTTAAAGAAATCCCTCTTTCTTCTGCTAGTTGGGTTGAGATTCCATGAATTTGTTCTGCATCATACGGGATATTAAATCCATCTGGTTTTACCAAATAATCTTGACTTTCTATCAGTCTCCCAAGTTCATCATGCAGTTGCCACGCAATTTGGATACATCGAGGCCAGTTGTCAGTATCTGTAATTGGAGCTTTCCATTTTTTAGGTAAACCAGTAGTTTCGGTGTCGAAAATTAAGTACATGCAGTGTTGGAATTTGAAGTTTTAAAAATAGTATTTTTTGTTTCTTTTTAGGTTTAGATTCGGGGTTTAGTTATTAACAATTCAATTGTGAAATAACCCTCCTAAAATCAAAAGATTATGTCAGTAATTATTTTGAATAATTTCAAGTGAGCAATGATGATTTATACTGATTAAATTTTGTACATTTGCACCCTTAATTCCTGAAATGAATTCGGGACAAATTAATAACCAAGGTCGAGTACCTTAAAAATTTAAAATATGTCAGTAAAAATTAGATTACAAAGACACGGTAAAAAAGGAAAGCCATTTTATTGGATCGTAGCAGCAGATGCACGTTCAAAAAGAGATGGTAAATTCTTAGAAAAGTTAGGAACTTATAATCCTAATACAAATCCTGCAACAATTGATTTAGATGTTGATGGTTCAGTAAAATGGTTGCAAAATGGAGCACAGCCAACAGATACAGCAAGAGCGTTGTTATCTTACAAAGGTGCATTGTTAAAACATCATTTAGCTGGTGGAGTAAGAAAAGGAGCGTTTTCTGAAGAAGAAGCTGAGAAGAAATTCCAAGTTTGGTTAGATGAAAAAGCTGGATTAGTAACTGCAAAAGAAGATGGTTTAGCAAAAGCAAGTGCTGATGCAAAATCTGCTGCTTTAAATGCAGAAAAAGAGGTAAACGAAAAACGTAAAGCTGCTGTTTTAGAAGCTGAAGCTGCATTGAAAGCAGAACAAGCTGCTGCAGAAGCAGAGGCTGCTGCAGAAGCAACAACAGAAGAAGCTGTTGAGGAAGCTCCTGCTAATGAGGCTGCTGAGGAAGCGTCTGAAGAGAAAGCTGCAGAGTAGTTTAATTTCTGACGATTATGCGAAAAGAAGATTGTTTTTATCTTGGTAAAATCGTTCGGAAATACAGTTTTAAAGGAGAGGTTGTAATCAAGTTAGATACAGACGAACCTGAGTTATACGAAAATATGGAATCAGTATTTGTACTACACGGTGCAAATCTGATTCCTTTTTTTATTGAAAAAAGCTTGCTTCAAAAAGGGAATCAATTGCGAACTAAATTTGAAGGTGTAGATTCTGAATCTGACGCCGATTCCATTTTGAAATCGGGCGTTTACTTGCCTTTAACTATGTTGCCAAAATTAACAGGGAATCAATTTTATTATCACGAAGTGATTGGTTTTGATTTGGAAGATGTAAATCACGGCATCGTTGGTAAAATTGTTGGAATAAACGATAAAACAGCACAACCACTTTTTGAAGTTGATAAAGAGGGCGTGGAAATTTTCATTCCGATGATTGACCATTTTATCAAAAAAATCGACCGAAAAAATAGTAAAGTAGTTGTTGAGACTCCAGAAGGCTTGATAAGTCTTTATCTCGAATAAATTAATCA
>JAQRMW010000264.1 GCA_028599075.1 Urechidicola sp.
CACAAGTTCTTTTTACATTTAAAGGAATGTGAATATCGTTATAATTATAGAAATAAAAATTTGTATATTAGCACCCTAAAATTAATCAAAGATAACCCTCTTAAGTTATCTTGAACCTATATGATTAATAAAATTTCAAGTGCTAAAATTAAAGAGCCATTTAAACAAGTATGAGATTTTTGACGTACAATGTGTGCGTAGAAATAAACATAATTAAAAGCTGACTACTAAAATTTCAAGGGGTAAAGTTAGAAGGTCATAATAGATATTGCGCACAGTTTTCCCGTACAATTTGTACGGGAAAATCGTAGGGTGTATTCAAATGAATGAATTATTTTTGAAGGTTTTTTTAAGGTTGAATTTGTGTTCTAAATAATTGATACAGAATAAATCTTTTCAACACCTTAAGTCCATTTGAACCTTCTGGGAGAAGAACTAATAATTTTTCTTCTATCCAATAATAGAAAAATCTAGATATAGAGTTTTCAATTTTGGGTAATTGAATTTCTACTTTATCGTCATATCCATATAAAAAATCTTTACTTACTTAATTTTTTATAAGGGTTTTTTGAAAAAAAAGTTGCTTTTATAATTGTACAAGCCAATACATTTACCATCTTTATTGTAAGAAAAGTTTTTAAGTAGAATTTAGGTATATAATGATTATTTTTTCTATTTCCCATCAAAAATAAGCATAAATAATTCAGGTAAACTATCTTAATGGATTTAATTTTTTTTCTTTCAACTCTTTATTTGTCAACTTAATAGGAATCGAATTATTTTCTAAAGCCTTATTGAAAAATCTATTGGTCCAAACCACTTCACTTCTCGAATGACTTTTACCCTCAGATCCTTTAGTACTTGTTTCTATAATTTTCTTTTTCCACCCTTTTTTAGGTGTTAGCATTTTCTCATATAAATCATTTTCATATCCACTTAAAAAGATCATTGCTTTCGATTTATTAGCAGCACTCAACAAGTTCTTGTGAAATTTTAAACAGTTTGCATCATTTTCATATCCCTTAGTCCTTTCCCCAAGATAAGGAGGATCTAAATACATTAAAGTTGCAGGTCTTTTTTCAAATTTCTTCATTAAAGCTATGGCATCTTTATTTTCTACCCTAACATCTTTTAAGCGATCAACTACCTTTCTTATTCTATCAGGTAGGTTATTCCACCTATTTACCCTTGCTTCCTTACCGTTTCTTGAGTATGAATTTGAACACGAGAAACCTCCTCTTTCAGAACCAAATATTCCATTTATAGCCATCATAGACTGGATTAAAAACTTCCTTGCTCTTTCCAATTCGTCATCACTATCCAACTTTACTCTTGCTAGATTTAACTCTTCCAATGAGTAGGGAGTTAAAGTTATTGACTTACATAGTATTTCATGGTTATTTCTTAACTGCTTAAATAGATTAACAATATCACTATTTATATCATTAATTATCTCTATTGGTGCTGGGGGCTTTGCCAATGTTACTGACGAAGATCCACAAAAAACATCAACCCAACAATTATGAGGTGGTAACTCATTACATAATTCGAATGCTATTCTACTTTTAGAACCAAAATAACCAAATGGAGGGGTTATTTTTTTATATTTTGTAATCGTTTTCAATACTTTATTTTTTGAATATTCTTTTATATGCCTGAACATCATCATCATCACTTGACTCAAACATATCAAGGTTGTAAATTTCGTAATCTTCTTCAATAATACTATACATCTTTTCAGCTTTTTGCTCTAAATTGCTTTTAATATCTATATCTATCGAATTCTCATATTGCAAAAAATAATAATTTGCTTGTTTTTCTTCAGAACCACCTACTCTATGAATCCTATCTAAGGACTGAAGATACTGAGCACAATTATAAGATAAATCATAATATATTGCATGATAGCATGTCTTATGTAAAGATATAGATTCTGCACATGCTGCTGGATTAGCAATCAAGATATCCAAGCCACTATTTTCATCAACAAAAATATCTCTTATATCTTCACGAGTTAATATATCACTTATATTTTCATTCGATTTATTTCTAGATGGTGTTTTTCCATAAATCAATTCGCATCTATAGTTCATATTTGAAAAATGCCTTTTTATCAACTCAAGAGAACCAATAAAATTAGACCAAATAAGTACTTTTTTATCATCTTCCCTTAACCTTAAAACAATCCTAGTCAACTCTTCAAGTTTCCCTGTAATTTCTAGAGAATCATAATTCTCTATTATTTGTTTTAACTCTGAACTTCCCAATAAATCTTCTTTATAGTTATTAATTGCAGACAGTAAAAGCTTTGGATAAGAAGAGACTTGCCTAAGTCTTATCATTCTCCCCCTCCATAACTTAACAAGCAATTCCTGATTTTCAAAATAGTCTTCATTAGATAATTCATAGATTTTTGATTTTATTAATGAATATATTTTTTTTTCATACTTATTCATCTTTACAATAATAGGCTTATGAAAAACAGCAGGAATTAATCCCAAATCTTTTTTTCTAACCCTATAAAATAATGGGCCTATCCTTTCCCCTAGAAGGTTTTTAACCTCTTCATTTTGTTTGTTCTTTTCCCATATATCTATTTGTATTCTATCTCTATCTGTTAATGGAGATTTGTCCAACCATAAATAATCGAATAAATTG
>JAQRMW010000265.1 GCA_028599075.1 Urechidicola sp.
CGTTGTAACCAATATGAGAAAACCCAAATTCATACAATTAATATTACTTCTGACTTTACTCGGAATAATGATTTCTTGCAAGACAAATTATGGGTTTCAAACTTATGTTTTTGACAGTGGATTAAAATTTGAAAAATATAACGGAATTGTAAAACCGCATCCACAAACGACAACAAAAAAATCGATTGTAATTGTGAGTGACTCAACTCTTAATTATACTGTTTTATTGGGTGATATTGGAGCATCAACAACAATAAAGTACGAATTGAAAAATGAGATTTTAAAAATAGACACGGTTGACATTTATAACCGAAAATCTTTTCAAGGATATACGAATGAAATATTTGGTTACGAATTTAAATATTCGAATGATAGTCTGATTGACAAGAAAAATGGAGAAAAATATTATACTAATAAACCAAAAGAAAAACCAGACCATTTTTACATCGTATATAAAAATAAAGTTCATAGAATAAAAAGCCAAAGAAGTGCTGACCGAATTTTTAGGAAAATTGAACCGATTGACACAAGTAGATTGAAAATTCTGAATAAGAGTATTGCGAAAAGTAAATATGGAATAAATGAAAAGTACAAAACGTTTGAATACAAATAAATACTGGTTACAACACCGTGTATAATTCATTGCTTGGTTAGTTTTGTACTTGGAAAATCCTGCGGATTTTCCGCCAGTTGGTTTCTTTTTTATTAATTTAGTAACTTAAACACGCAACGAAATCATACACAAACACGTTACCCACAATTAAAAAAAACGATAGAGACTAATAATATGAGCCAACTTCAAGAAGCCCAAAAGCAACTGAAAGACATATCTGTTGCAGAAATTAAAGAAATATTAAAAACGAATTATCCGACAGAATATTCTAAAATGATAATTGATGAAACAGCCCCAATTCAAAGGGTTGACTATTATCACTCAAAATTAGACTATATAAAAGCAGACAGAAAATTAAACTTAATTCAGTTTCCGCTATTTGACAATATAAAAGATGATTTTAAATTTTTTGAAGGTGGAGTGCCAAAATTTGGCAATCAAACAATTGTAGAACACGAGCATTATTTATCTGAATTTGCAAATAAAGAAGGAGCAACTATAAATGAGAACAATGTGGAAGAAGGATTGAGTTTTACAACCTTTCCTTTTGATACGTCAGACAATGACATTTCGTTTAATCAAAGAAAATACTTTTTACCAAAAGACACTTTTCAAGAAACTTGCACTAAGTGTAGCGGAAACAAATACATAACTTGTACACGTTCAGAATGTGGAGGAAAACACGAATGGAAATGCAATAAGTGTGTAGGAAAAGGAGAAACTACTTGCACGAAATGTAACGGACATAAATACAACAAATGTTATTCTTGCAGTGGAACAGGAAAAAAAACCAAAACAGAATACAGAGATGGAAAGTCTTATCAAAAAACCGAAAAGTGTGGAAGTTGTAGTGGTAAAGGGGAAAAACCTTGTGGAAGTTGCGGAACATCAGGAAAAGTAAGATGCAACAATTGTAAAGGAAGTGGACAAATAGTTTGTTCTACTTGTTATTCTGACAAAGCAAGATATGGAACAATTGATTGCTCAAAATGTCATACAGCAGGTAAATCTGCACAAATATTTTATTTAGATACGAATATTGACAATCTGCAAGAAAGCAGAATACTTAAACTTGGAGAAGAATTTGAGATTGAAACAGAGATTATCAAAAATCATATTAATGAGGAACTATCTTATAATCTACTATACAAGAACATTAATGGTTTAGTTACTGATAATTCGGATAAAATAAGTAGTAAAATTTTACCAACTTATGAAAATGACTTAAATCTTTCTAAAACTAATCATCCGTTATTATTAAATGCAAAAATCTTATATCAAATAATTCCTTGCATAAGTATTTCATATAAGCATATGCTTACAAATGAAATTCATACAATAAATGTTGTTGATATTTGGAACAATCCAGAATTGATATTTCTTTCGGATGCGGAACTAACTAAAACAAATATAAAAAGCGTAGGAAAGTCAGCAGGTAAACTATTTTCAAAAATATTTAAAACAAAAGGTCACAAACTAAAAGAAGATAGAAAAATCGAAATAAAGTTGATGATTTATTTAGCAAAATCTGACGGAAAAATTGAGGAAGAAGAAAAGACATTTTTAGCGAGTGAAATATCCAACCTTGAAGATTTTACTAATTCTGAAAAGAACATATTTTTTGACTTAATGAATGCTGAAGTTTTACCTGAATTGACAAAAGAAGATGTTACATTCAATGATACAAAAAGAGGAAAAGAAGTTATTGTAATGTTAGAAAAAATGGCATTAGCAGATGGCGAATTTGAACCGTCAGAAAAGGAACTTATTGAGAAATTAAAAACCTTACTTTAATTATGCCTTTTTCAATTGACGCAGGAACTTATACTCTTAAAATAAAAAATAGAGCAAAAGACAATACCATTTTAGGTAATTCAACTCAATTTATTATTCCTATTTATCAAAGACCTTATTCTTGGTCAGAAAAACAAATACGAAAATTCATTGCAGATATTTTTGTTTCCTTTTGGGGTTACAATAAAGATAATTCTTCTGAACCTATGTTTATTGGAACTATGCAATTATCAAAAAAAGATGATAATGGCGAGCAGAATATTATTGATGGTCAGCAAAGGATTACAACCTTTCTAATTCTACTAAAAGTATTATCAATTCGCAATCCTAATTCAAGTCAATTGAATGATTTTGATTTCAATTGGTTAGTAACCAAAGTAAATAATGGTAAACAACAAGAAAACCTAACAGAGTTAATAAATTCAACTTCTTTGAGCATTGAAAACAATAACAATCTCAACAAGTATTTTAATAACGCTCTACTAATTAATCAAATAATAACAGAACAAGTAAAACAAGAAACTGAAAATGACCCAGTTTTTAGTCTTACTAATTTTTTAGAGCATTTATATTCTAAAATTTATTTTGTGGTTATTGAAACACAAGCAAGTTTATCGAAAACATTGAAAATATTTGATGCAATAAATACAACAGGTCTTGATTTAGATGCAGGCGATATTTTTAAAATTAGGATGTATGAATATTTAACTAAAAATGGAAAAAGTGATGAAGTTTTTAATCAAATAAGTGCATTATATGAAAAAATTGATGCAAAAAATAAATTAGCAAACAGACACGTAACAGACATTAGTAGTATTCTACATATTTATCAATTTCATTTAATTGCAAAATATAAACTACCAACAACACTTTATTCTGTTGGTACAGACAGATTTTTTGACAGACTATTTGAAACCCTTTTTAATATAAATAAGTGGGAACATTTTAGAAACAATGTTGAAGATGGTAAATTGCAATTAAAATTAGAAGAGATTGATAGTTTGATTGACATTAGATTTGAGTGGGATAATAAATGGCGTTCAGGCGATTACGGAAGTGCTGAAAATGCTTCAATGTTAAGACTTTGGTGGTGGTCAAGATATGGTCGTTTTTGGAATCTAATTTTTGTTTTTCTTCATAAACATAAAGATGACGAAAACAGATATGAAAAACTCTATACGTTTTCTAACAGACTAACTAAACTTTACCTTTTATATAGTGTTTATTTTCAAAAGTCCGTTAATGAAATGAACTCTAAGTTTAGTAGTAAATTAGTTAGTAAAATCGTAAATGAAGATTACGAAAATGTAATGTTGTTCATAGAAGATAAGTTCACATCACAAAATGAATATTGGCGAACAAGGTTTAGAAACACAATTTCGGGTAACATTCTTTATAGTTCTAAAGTTAAAAACATACTTTGTCGTTTATCTGCAATGCTTGAAGAAAACTGCAACACTTTAGATTTTAAAGAAATTAGAGATATTAGAGCAAAACTTTTTGACAGTCCGATTGACATTGAGCATATCCAGTCATATAATGATGAAAACAAAGTTGAAAGACCAAAAATTAAATCAGAATGGGGAGAAACATTAAATTCAATTGGTAATTTAGTTGTCTTAGAACAGAAAATAAATCGTTCAATAAATAATCGTGAAAGCGAAAAGTTAAATGGCTATAAAAAAAGTCAATTTGAGATTGTTAAAACTAAATTAGTTTCTGAATATGACAATTGGGATTTGAGAAAATGTGAAATGAGAAAAGAAAAGGAAGTAGAGAAAATATATAACTACATCTTTGAAAATGAAAAATAAAAGTGGGTAACAATGTATAAAAATAATAAGGGTTTTAGAGCCTAATTTAAAGTTTAGTACATTTAATGAAGTCCGCAAAATTTTCAATTTTGCGAATATGTTTTTTAAAGGTGAAAATTAAAAATTTTGCTAAGTGCTAAACCGAAAGTGATTGCATTTTAATCCCTTACTATTCTTATACTAACCGTTGGCATACATTAGAAAAAATTGAGAAAAAGATTATTAATCCTACTTATATTCATCTTTGGAATAGGAATTATATTATACATTGGATTTGAAATTTTGATGTATTATACTTTCACTGTCGGTTGTGGAATGGAT
>JAQRMW010000266.1 GCA_028599075.1 Urechidicola sp.
GATTTGGGGTGTAGTAGGTATCATTGGCATAAGCATTCTTTTAATGGGCGGCATCAAACTCTACAAAAGTTTTAGAGAAAAAAACAATCAAGCGTAAGTAATTTCTACTTTTTCGTTCTAAACAGTTAAACTCTTCAAGAATAAAAGATTTTAAATCTTTTTCACTATTTTTGAAAAAAACCTAACTTATTATGAAAAAACAACTACTCCTTATTTCTGCATTATTTTTTAGCATTATTTCTTACAGCCAGTCAATTACAACAGGTGATTTGGATTTTGGCACACAAAACATGACTTTGAACACTACTGTAAATACAGGTACAGATGTTGTCACTATAACAGTTACTGGACCACAAACGAGATGGTTTGGAATTGGTTTTGACGCAAGTTTTATGAATGGAGCATATACTTTAATTTTTAAAGAAAATAGCGGCACCATTGAAGAACGACAATTGTCAGGGCATACAAGCGGTTCAGCTTTAGCAACACAAGATATTAGTATTACAAGTGACACGAATGACGGAACAATTAGAACAGTTATTTTAACTAGACCAAGATTAGGAACTGATGCTAGCTCATATGATTTTCCTACTACTGATGGCTCTACTACAAATATTATTTGGGGCTATGGACCTAGCGGAGGAAGCTTCGATACTGCAACTTTTATGGGAGGGCATAGCCCAGGTGGTGTATTAATCACTTTTAACAATTCATTATCAATTGAAGACTTTAACAACGCCTTAAGTGATGCTGTTTTCTATCCTAATCCAAGTACAGGTAAAATTAACATCGAAAATGGTAGAAAAATTAAAACTATCGAAATTTATGATATGACAGGTAGAGTTGTTAGAGAAATTAATTATTTAGAACAAACTACCAATAGTATTGATTTATCTGATTTAAAATCTGGTATGTACGCTGCGCTTCTTTTAGGTGATAACAACTTAAAAGCAATGAAACGAATTGTCATACAATAACTCAATACCACTTCTTGATGAAAAATGTTTTTACTCTCGCATTATTTTTTGTGTTTTACACAGGCATTGCGCAATCAGATATTTTTGATATTGCCAGAAATGGAACACTTGCTGAGTTAATTTCTTTAATTGACAGCAATGAAGACACTATAAACTCCATAAATAAAAGAGGAGATTCCCCACTTGTTTTAGCCACCTACTATGGCAATAATGAAGTTGCTTTGTATTTAGCCGAACATACTAAAGACATAAACATTCAGTCCAAAAATGGCACTCCTTTAATTGCAGCAGTTTATACTGGTAATAAAATTTTAGCCGAAGGATTACTAAAACATGGCGCCGACACTGAAGGGAAAGATTCAGCAGGTAAAACAGCTATTATGTATGCTCTTATTTCAAAAGATATTGAATTGATTAATTTATTGCTACTCTACAAGGCCAATACAAATGTAAAAGACAAAAATAATTATGCAGTTATTGATTATGCCAAACAAACGAGTGATGAAGAAATAATTAATTTAATTAGAAATAATTAGTTAAAAGGTGATGACCTCTCCTCTACTTTCCGAATTATTACTACCAAAGAAATAATTACAATTTCTAGGTTTTATTTTAAAAGTCAGCCCTGTTTCTTTTAGCGCTAAAATATGAGCAATTATTTTATGGTAAGAAACATCATTATTATCAAAAATAACTTCTTTTATTTTTTTCTCTTTCACATAAGCCTTAAACCTGTTCATATTTTTGATGTCAGAATACTGAAAGAATGTTACTTTAGATGATACTGTTTTAATCTTGTTATAAACTTGTTTATCAGTTCCAAAATATGCAATGATATCTGGTAGTTCGTCAGGTTTAACTTTTTTCTTTAACCCAAAGAATTTTAACAAATACCAAAACTCAATTCCGAGACGCATAAAAAAGTCATATACCTTATTTATCTTAAAATGCTCTCTGTAAAATATCTCCATCGCTTGATGAAAATGACGCAAACTCAACGCATTCTTTATGGTACTTTCACCTTTATAATGAATTGTATGCGTATCTGGGTAATAATAATTTTGATAACCCTTATTTAAGATTTTATAGCTTAAATCAATATCCTCACCATACATAAAATAACTCTCATCAAAGCCTTTTACCTCCTTATATACCTTACGAGTCATCAGCATAAAAGCCCCAACAAGAATCTCAATAATTCCTATTTCATTTTCTTTTAAATGATTGGCATAATATTTTCCTGTACGTTTGCTTGTAAACCCTATTAATTTATAAAACGATACGGTTGGAGTCGGAATTCCTCTTTTACTTTCTGACAAAAAAGCTCCTTTACCATCAATCAATTTTACTCCTAATGCTCCAAAATTATGTCTGGTTTTAGCAAAATCTAATATCTTAGTAAAAGTGTCTTTATCAACAATAGTATCAGGATTTAAAATCAACACATATTGCCCGCGTGCTTTGGACACCCCTTGATTATTAGCTTTTGCGAATCCGTAATTTTCAGTATTTGCAATCAAGGTCACATCAGGAAATTTCTTCTCTACCATTTTGCAGCTATCATCTGGCGAATTATTATCAACCACAATAATTTCAGAATCAATATCTACAAGTGCATCTTGTACACTTTGCAAACAAGGCTCTAAAAAATATCGAACATTATAGTTGACTATGATTACGGATAGCTTCATTAAAATTATAGCGAATTTTCAAATGGGATTCTATTAATAATACTTCTTCCTAAAGTTACCTCATCTGCATATTCAAGTTCGTCACCAACTGAGATGCCTCGAGCAATAGTAGATGTTTTGACATTGTATTTTTCTATCTGCTTAAAAATATAAAAATTTGTAGTATCACCTTCCATCGTACTACTCAACGCAAAAATTACTTCTTTTACATGTCCAGATTTTACTGTATCAATCAAACTATCAATTGTTAAATTCTGAGGACCAACACCCTCTATAGGCGAAATCTTACCCCCTAAAACGTGATATAGTCCTTTATATTGCGCGGTAGATTCAATTGCCATTACATCTCTAACATCTTCTACAACACAAACAATTTCTTCAGTTCTTTTTGGGCTTGCACAAATTTCGCATAAATCAACATCCGAAATATTATGACACTTTTTACAAAGCTTAATTTCATCAACCATTAAATTTAAGGCTTTGGCTAAATGGTGGGTTTGCTCTTTAGGCCTTTTTAATAAATGTAATACCAATCTGAGTGCAGTTCTTTTACCAATTCCGGGGAGTTGAGAAACTTCATTCACAGCATTTTCTAAAAGTTTAGAAGAAAAATTCATCTGACAAATGTAACAATTCAATAATGAACATACAGCTATTTTTTGTTTCTTTGTTGATAAGATAGATTCAATTTTAATCTGATGGATAAAGACCTAAGCAAGTATCGAAAAGTATATGAAAAAAGTGAATTGTCAGAAAATTCTATTTCTAGCAATCCGATGGAATTATTTCAAAAATGGTTTTACGAATTAGAAGCTTCTGATACTGTTGAAGAGCCCAATGCTATGGGTATTGCAACAATCGGTGCAGATGGATTCCCAAAAAACAGAATTGTACTACTAAAAAAATTCACTTGGGAAGGTTTTATTTTTTACACCAATTACAATAGCGATAAAGGAAAATCTATTGCAAAAAACCCACATGTATGTTTGTCCTTTTTTTGGCATGGAGTAGAACGCCAAATCATCATTAAAGGGATGGCTGAAAAGATAGCTGAAAATTTATCTGATGGTTACTTTGAATCGAGACCAGACGGCTCAAAACTCGGTGCTTGGGCATCTAACCAAAGTGATGTAGTGCCTTCGAGAACAGTCTTAGACGAATCGCTTAAAGCCTTTGAATCTAAATTTAAAAACAAAGAAATACCGCGTCCAAAGCATTGGGGAGGCTATATTGTAAAGCCAACTTCTATCGAATTTTGGCAAGGGAGACCCAACAGAATGCACGACAGAATTCTCTACACCTTACAAGATAATTTTGATTGGAAAATAGAACGTTTAGCACCATAATTTTTTTATATTTGAAATTCAATTCAATCAATGAAAACACTTTATATTGTTAGGCACGCAAAATCATCATGGAAATATGAAGGCATCGATGACTGCGATAGACCACTAAAAAAAAGAGGCATCAACGACGCCCATTTAATGTCGAAAATTTTAAAAGAAGAAATTGATCGCCCTGACGTTTTTGTATCTAGTAGTGCCAATAGAGCTTTACACACCGCCATCATATTTAGTAACCAATTTAAATATCCGCTTGCTAATTTAAAAATTAGCAAATCGCTGTATAGTTTTAGTGATGGCTACTTAGTAAAAACTATCAAAGCTTTAGATAACGGTTTTGATTCTGCTATCATTTTTAGTCACAACCACGGTATCAATGATTTTGTAAATAGCTTTGGAAATAAATTTATACAGAATGTTCCTACTTGCGGAATTGTAGGGATTAAATTCGACACTAAACATTGGAAGAGCATTAAAAAAGGAAAGACTTTTTTAAGTGATTTTCCTTCGGATCATAAATAAACCTCTACGCTTTGAAAATAAAAAAATACGCAGCAATTGATATCGGATCCAACGCCGTTAGACTATTAATTGCCAATGTAATTGATAAGAAAAATAGCGAAAATCCACAAATAAAGAAATCATCATTAGTTCGAGTACCTATTCGTTTAGGGTCTGATACTTTTGTAAATGGAAAAATTTCTGAAATCAATAAATCGCGTATGATTGATGCGATGAAAGCATTTAAATTATTGATGAATGTACACGGTATAGAAAAATATCGAGCTTGTGCTACATCAGCTATGAGAGAGGCAACAAACGGGCAAGAAATTATAAATGATATCTGTAAACAATCTGAGGTTAAAATTGAAATTATCGATGGTAAAACCGAAGCTGAAATTATTTTTTCTACAGATTTAGCTGAATTGATTCAAGAAGATAAATCGTATTTATATGTTGATGTTGGTGGTGGTAGTACTGAGTTTACTGTTTTTTCTAAAGGGAAACTTATCAATTCAAAATCGTTTAAAATTGGTACGGTGCGCTTGCTAAATAAAGCTATCAATAAAAAAGAATTGTGGCCAGAAATTGAAAAATGGGTTGTAGAAAACACTCAAGGTATGAAGCGTATGACTTTGATTGGGTCTGGAGGAAACATTAATAAAATTTATAAAATGTCTGGTAAATTACCCGGCAAATCACTTTCGTATATTTACTTAAATGCGCATTATAAGTTTTTAAAACAAATGACGTATGACCAACGAATTACCGAACTCGATTTAAACCCAGATAGAGCCGATGTAATTATACCTGCTACCAAAATTTATTTAAAAGCCATGAAATGGAGTGGTGCCAATAAAATTGTTGTACCAAAAATTGGGCTGTCTGATGGAATCATTAAGACTCTATATCAGAAGGAGAATGATTAAAATATAATTTAAAAACCACACGATGAAACCTCAAATCCGCAAGTCTAATTTAATTGGTAAATTTGAAATATAATCATATCATTTTTGACATTTACAGCTTGATATTTTTTTCTTGACAAATTTTAGAGCATAGATTATCCCTTGTACT
>JAQRMW010000267.1 GCA_028599075.1 Urechidicola sp.
ATAATTATTTAAATGGAAACTCTTTTAAAGGTGGGTGGAGTGATGAGGGTCAACATGGGTTTGGAACTTTTACTTGGGCTGACAAATCTAAATATGTAGGTGAATTTTTGAATGGAGAGTTTAGTGGTTTTGGTACAATGTATGCCATCAATGGAATGAAAAGCTATGAAGGCAATTATTTAAACGATAATCAAAACGGGCAAGGAACAAAATATTTTACCGACGGAAAATATATAGGAGAATTTAAAAACAATCAACCCAATGGGTTTGGAAAATTTTACGATAAATCTGGTGAGCTAATTTATGAAGGGCAGTTTAAAGATGGTAAAAAAGTAGAATAGAAAGCTATCAAAATCAATTAAATAAAATTAAAACCAAGACTTTCAAATTTGTAAGCCTTGGTTTTTTTAGTACCTTAGACAAAACTATATTTTTAATGAAAAAAAAATGTTTTATTATTTTCCTTTTATTTTCATTTAGTTTAACTGCTCAAAAAAAAACGTATGTTGATAGTGTTCGTGTTTCTATAAAGCCTATTTCTAAAAATCAGCAACTAAAAGAAATACTTAAAATTCCACATGATAAATTAATTGGAGCTATTTCAACTTCAGAAAAATTGACCAATACGGCTGTTGTAATCGCCTTAGAAATAAACGATTCTCTTTCCTTAGCAAAAGCATACTCGCAGTTTTCTATCATTTATGCTTACAAAGACAATCGTGAGAAAAAAATAGAGTACAGTTTAAAATCCATCCATATTTTTGAAACAATTAATGAATTTGAGTTGGCAGGAAAAGAATACGGGAATTTAGGGTATATGCTAAAATATGAAGATATTGATGCTTCTTTATTCTACATGCGAAAAAGTATTAAGCTTCTTCAAAATTCTTCATCAAAAAACATTGATCCTATTTATGATAACTACGGAATCTTACAGAGTATTATCCATAATAATGATAGTGCTATTTACTATCACAAAAAATCACTGAATATTAAAAAGAAAAATCAAGATAGTATCGGGATTCCTTATGGCTATGCACATTTAGCCACTGTACACATTCTACAAAAAAACTTTGATATTGCAAAAAAATACATAGATAGCTCGTATGCAATTCGCTCAAAAAAGAAATGATGTTTATGGCATTGGAGATGTGTATGCCTATTATGGCGACCTTTATTTTGAACAAGAAAAATATATAGATGCCATCACTTATTTTAATAAAGGCCTAAAATTAAGCAATCAAAATAGTTTTTATAATTTAGAAAAATATTGTGCAGAGAAATTAGCAGAATCCTACATAAAACTAAACAACTATAAAAAAGCATTTGAATATAATACTGTTTTTCAATCATTAAAAGACAGCACTCTAAATGCCAAAACAAATGCTAAGGTTGAGTCCTTAAAAATAGAGTTTGAAACTGAAAAAAAAGAAAAAGAAATTTTAACTCAAAGGGCTGAGTTGGCAGAACAAGAATTGACTATAAAAACTAAAGATTTTGTTACTATTATTCTAGGTTCTAGTATATTGGTTTTAGGTTTAATTTCCTTAGGAATATATTTTTATCAAAGTAATAAACGAAAACAACTGCGTACACAATTAAAGTTAAAAGATGAATTATCTAAAACCAAAACACATAATAAATTACAAGAACAACGTTTAAGAATATCACGCGATTTACATGACAATATTGGTTCACAGCTAACCTTTATAATTTCATCTATTGACAATCTAAAATTCCTTGCAAAATCATCAGACGAAAAACTAAAATACAAATTAGCCAACATCAACAATTTTGCAGCAAATACCATTTCGCAATTGAGAGATACCATTTGGGCAATGAATAAAAATGAAATTCCGTATGATGATTTTCACACACGTGTTCTAGCGCTTATTGAAAAGGCAAAAATCGCAAAAGATACTACTCACTTTATTTTTGAAAGTAAAGTAGATTCTAATATTGTGTTTTCATCCGTTACAGGCATTACAATTTTTAGAGTACTGCAAGAAGCCATAAACAATGCTATTAAATATTCAGAAGCCTCAAAAGTAAAAATTGAAATTATTGAAAAGAATAATCAATTAGAAATTGAAATTACAGACAACGGTAAAGGTTTTGACATTACCACAGTTGAAATGGGTAATGGATTAGAAAATATGCAAAGACGTATGGATGAAATTGATGGCAACATCAACATCAATTCTAAACTAGGGAAAGGCACTTCGATAAACATCAAAATAAAAAATACGTAGATTGTCGTATTGTTTTAGTTTAGTTTGATTGCTACTTTTGAATGATAACAAAATAAATTCCTATGAATTTAAAAATTGCACTTGCCGAAGATAATAGTTTTTTAGCCAAAGCTATTATAGAAAAATTATCCTTTTTTGATGATTTAAATTTTAAATACCGTGCTTCTAACGGAGCTGCTCTTATTGGCAAATTAGAAGAAAATCACAATATTGATGTTATTTTAATGGACATACAAATGCCAGAAATGGACGGTATCAAAGCTACAGAAATTGTAAAAAGAAAATATCCACAAATAAAAGTAATTATGCTCACGGTTCATGATGATGATGAATATATTTTTAAGTCAATAAAAGCGGGTGCCAATGGATATTTACTAAAAGAGATTGACCCAGAAAGCCTACATAAATGTATCAATGAAGTAATTAATGGCGGTGCACCAATGAGTCCGAGTATTGCTTTAAAAACGTTGAATCTTTTGAGAAACCCAAATCAGTTTAAAAACAAAACTGATCAAGAAAAAGTAGAACTCACCAAAAGAGAAAGAGAGATTTTAGAGCAATTAAGCAAAGGGTTAAACTACAATGAAATTTCTGAGAACCTATTTATTTCATCGGGTACGGTTCGCAAACACATCGAAAATATTTATAAAAAATTACAAGTCCATAATAAAATGGAAGCCGTTATAAAAGGGAGAAAGCATAACTTAATTTA
>JAQRMW010000268.1 GCA_028599075.1 Urechidicola sp.
TTTCAGATTCCGTTACAAGTTTCTCATTTATTAACTCGTCTTTTAGAGATTCCATTTCCCAATCAACTAATTCCATTTCTGGAAGCGTATCGTTGATAAATTCCATTGTTATTTTTCTATTAATATTTTCATTTTTTAATTCCTTTGTATCAATAGCGATTAGTAATAATAAAATTTTATCTAATTTTTCGTTTCGTGTCATTCCTCAAATGTTTGCCAACGGTTTTGGTATGATTTCGTTGCGTTGGTTTAGCGACTAATTTACTAAATAATAACAGACCAATGGAATGAATGCGAGGATTTTCCGAAAGGAAAATCAGTAGCAATGAATTATACCAGTTGTTGTAAGTAGTTTTTTTCTTATATTTGAACAAATTCTTATGGAATTAACGGATTTTGCTACTGTCCTGAAAGGGACGAGGTTTATTTGATTACTTAAAATCAGATAATCAGTAAGAATTTATTTTTTTTCGTGAAATCCGTGGATATGTCCCTTAAATGGGACATTTTTGTTTTTAACGATTTATATGGAAAAAATATTATACGAGGATATTGAGAGACAAGCAATTCAAATTAAAGAAAGATTTGAATTATATCATAACAATATTGAAAGATGGCATCAAAGGGTTTCAAATATATATACTAACCCTCCAAATAAAATTATAAGTGTTCCGGCTGAATGGGATGAAGACCCAAAATTTAACCCATATTATGTTTTAAAGAGAAACGCACAGATATCAAAATCTTTAGCACGAAAAATTTTAAACAAAACTTACAAACCTAACACTCCATATTACAAAACAATACCGAAAAAAGGAGGTGGTACACGAAAATTGTCGATATACCAAATTCAAGATTCTGCTGTGTCGTATCGTATGTACAAAAATTTACTTCAAAAAAACAAACATAGATTTAGCTCATTTTCTTATGCTTACAGAGATGATAAGAATTTACATTTTGCGATAGAGGATATTTTTAGTGAAATTAATACTACTCCGAGAATATTTGTAGCAGAATTCGATTTTAAGAAATTCTTTGATTCTATTCAGCACGATTATTTATTCAAACAATTGAAATCTAATAGCTTTAATGTAAGTCCAATTGAAGAAAATATAATTAGATCCTTTATTGATAACGAGGAAAAGAAAGGAATACCATTAGGGACTTCAATTTCATTGTTTTTGGCTAATGCCGTTTGTTGGAAACTTGATAGGCAATTAGAGAATTTGGGTATCAGATTTGCGAGATATGCTGATGATACAATAATTTGGACAAAAAATTACGACAAAATATCTAGAGCATTTGACATTATTTATAAATTTTCTGAAGAATCTGGAATTGAAATAAACTTTAATAAATCAGATGGTATATCTCTTTTGAAAAGAGAGGAAATGTCTACGGAATTTACAAATCATAAAGAATTCATTGAATTTTTAGGATATAAAATATCAACGGAAAATATATCAATAAAGGATAGTTCTGTTGATAAAATAAAAAACCATATTTCTTCTTTACTATATAAAAATTTACTTCAACCATTAAATTCAGTTCCTATTCATTCAAGTAATGTTCCTACAGGTGGCAGGGACAAGAATTTCTTAAGTGCGATGATGGAAATAAGAAGATATTTATATGGAAATTTGACAGAGGAAACTCTTAAGAAATATATGAATGGAACTTATAAAGTTTTAAGTTTTAAAGGTATAATGAGCTTTTACCCTTTAATAACAGATATAGAATTATTAAAGTATTTGGACAGATGGCTCTTAAGTACAATTTTAAATATAGTTGAATTAAGAAGAAAGAAGTTATTAGCCAATGTTCCAAATTTCATAGATTATCAACCTCCATTTAGGCTGGATAAGAATCAGCTTTTACAACATTGTAAAAATACAGTTATTGGAATCAAGCCAGGACTATTAGAAATTCCTTCATTCTTAAGAATTTATAATGCTTTAAATTTTGGCGTAAAAAATTATGGTGTAGAAGTTGTTATGAATCCAAGGTCTTTATATTACTAGATGTGCTTGGAAATTACTTACAACGTCGAGTATATGCGTAGTTGCTGACGTTAGGAAGCAATTACGTATATACATTGTTGCCATTTCGTTATTTTTTTATTCGTTTTTTTCTATTGAAACATACACTTTTTTAATTCCATTTTCTTGCCATTTTCCGCTTCTGAATTCTGGTCTTGACCTTAAATTTCCCATTACACCAGAACTTTCTTTAAAACTATTCGCTTTCCATTTTCGTTGTTCTGATGTTCCATTTTCATAATAGGTAGTAATATACGCTTGTTTTCTTTCAAGTAATAGATTTTTAAATTCAGATTCTAATTGAGGATTCAATTCTATAACTAATTTACCGTTACTTTTTGGCTTTAAATTGCTTCTTTTGGCAGTTGCATTTTCTGTTTTAGAAATAATTTCAATTTCCAAATCTTCAATTTCGTCTTTTAAATGCTCTAAACTGATATTATCAAAATCCCATATTCTTGTTGCAAATTCGACAATATAGTTATGCCTTCTTGTTATTGATTTTGACTTCCAAACTAATTGCTCGTTTTCATTGATTGCATAGTCTTTTATTTCCGCTTGTTGATTTAAAAGAGGGTTTTGATTGTAAGACCTAACTTTTTCAGAAAACGGTTTGTTTCCAATTGAAGCATTATGCGAACCAGAAATAAGCATTAAATTACCTAAACTATTGATTACATTTGTTTTAAATTCTTCTGAATATTCATTGTTTTCGTCCACTTCATATCCAGTTTCTAAAGGCTCACCATTTGTTGGGGTTTGCGGGGATATATGCTCAATTTGTTCATTTTCAATTGAGAATTTTTTAATACTGTACCCTTTATTTTGTATAGAATTTTCATATTGCCACAACAAGTAATTTAGAACTTTGTTTCCATACATTGCACCATTCAAATAACTCTTAACATTGTTATCTCCCCAATACCAAGTTTCATTAAGTTTATTTTTAACTTTTAGAATTAAACTTGTTAGATTTCCATTAAATTTAAGCAATATTGAATTTAACCTTTCTTGAATGTTCGCTCTACTATTGATTAATTTCGCTCTAAATGTCAATATTTCAAGTAAGTTAAATAGCGTATTAAGTTTTTTCTCATCTTCTCCGAAAAACTTATAACCTTTGATAATAAAAGGATAAACATATGCAGGGGCATTTAACTCTCCTAATTTGAGAGCATAATAATTTTTTGAATTTTCAAATCTTTTCATATTTGAAAAAGAAGTATGAAGTTCAGTTATATAACCTTTTATCCACTCTATTTTATCATTTGATTTTTTAAATACTTCTTTTACGTCTTCCAGTGTTCTATAACTAAAACCTTTTATATACGCATTATTATGATATATTAAAACGCTATCTTCATTAAGTTTTTTGAAGTCGTTTATGATTAGATATATTAGTTTGAATATGTTCGATACGTTTTCAATATTTGATTCAACTTCTTCAGGGTCGCTATAAACATACATTTGGTACATAAAATATGATTTGATTTTTTCCATATTGGTCAAATCTTTTCCCCGATTATTTTCAAGTTCAAACATTAAGGCAGAATCTTTTTTGCCTTCAAGTTCTATTACCGTTAAATCTGTAGTTTCAATTTTGTCTAAAACACGTAGCACTTTTTCAGTTGACAATTTATCGAATTCATTTTCAAAGAAATTTTTTGATTTTTTAATTCTGTCTTGTGAAAGTGTATTTGATTCAAAGTTACTTTTGTTATCTATAATTACGGCATCATAACAGGCTCTATCATATTCAACAGGTCGAAGTTTAATATTTCCACCATTTTTCAAGAATATGTTTTCCTTTGTTTGAAAGTCAAATTCTTTTAATAAATCTTCATTCTTCCGCTTCAATAAGACATTGAGTATTGCACGAATAAATATAGTTAATGTTGTAATTCTCTGCTGACCGTCAATGATTTCGTATTTTGTATCTTTTTTTAAGGTTTCTAAAAGGATGTTCCCAAAAAAGTAATTGTTATGCCCTTCTATTTGTTCGAGTAGGTCATTTAAAAAAGTTCCCCATTGTTCTTTTTCCCAAGAATATGCTCTCTGATAAACTGGAATGATGAATGATTTTTGAGAACTATCAAATAGTCCTAATGTAGTTTTTCTGTAAAAATCCATTGTTTGTTATCTGCTCGTTTTTTAATGAATGGCAACGGTTTTGTGTATGATTTCGTTGCGTGTTTAAGCACTAAAGTTAGCAAATAAATCACAGATAGAAAGTCCGCGAGGACTTTCGTAAGTAGGCTATAACTAGCAATGAATTATACACGTTGTTGCCACACGTTTTTATTTATTCAGAACCAATTATGAAACTGTCTTGACATAAATGTACAAACTAAAACCTCACAAGTATTCAATTCATCAATTTCCATTTCCAATATCTTGCAGTTTTTCTCGTAGTCAATTTCAATTTCGGTTTCTTTTTTAATTCTCTCAATATATGTTTTCCAACGAATATCGTTTTTTGGTATTGGAAACATTACAAAAGCAACAATTCCGTAATTAGAATTTAATTTTTTAGCATCGCTGATAACTCCGTTTATATTGCTTGTAATTGGTTTGCCTTTTTTTGGAATTCCGTCAACATTCCAACTTGTGTTACAAGTTTTTAGTTCAATCCGATAGAAATCTAAATCATTTAAAAACGAAATATCTGGTCTGTCTCTTTTTCTATCTAATTTTGTTTCTAGTTCCACTTCATCGAATCCTAATTTTTCAATTCGATGAGCAAGTTCAAATTTTAACCAACCCTCAAATTTCGCTCGTTGTCGAATAGCAATACGAAGTAAACCTTTGTTATCACTTATCAATTCAGTTATTTGTTCGAGAATTAATTTGTCCAATTTATTTTAGTTGTAGAACTTGATTAGTTAATTCGGTAAAAATCTTTTCTGCTATTTCTTGATTAATAATTTGTGCAAATCCTAAATCAATTAGTTTTCCTTTTAAAACTTGTCCCCAATTTTTCTTGCTTAATTTTGGATATAGTTCTTTTAATTCTTGCAGTTCATTAAATAGTATTTCTTGTCCAAAATTCTGTTTCTCAAGAGTTGCAATTATTTCGTCAATTTTTTTATTTATCTCTATCTGTGATTCTGTAATTTTATCATAATCGGTTACTCCATCCTTTAAAGAGTCAAACAACTCTAAAAATCCGCCATCTCTTTTAAATTTTGCAGTATTGCCATTTTTTTCAACACTTGCTCCGTGGTCTTCGTTTCGAGCATCTGTTACAGTTCCACAATTGTAATGATTAATTACCGATAGTAAAATTTCAAATTCAGATTCTATTTCATAATTCTCTTTTGATTTTATGAAATCAGCAGAAACTAATTCATTCGCATACAAAGGAAAATTGTCCTTTATTATTCTGTCGATTATAAAATCTAATGCTGGTATATCTGACTCTCTAAATTTCAATTCGGAATGTTTTTCTTAAATGTGTGGCAACGGTCTTGTGTATGAAACGTAGCGTTTAAATAGACACTAACTTTTCGGATAAACACAGAGCCGAATTTTTATATTTTGTTTTTAATTTATCAATCTTAAAAGCCAAATTTAAAAATTTGGCGGTCTTTTCAAATAAGCATAAGCCTTTGAATTCAGCACTTACTAGCTATGTTTTATACACGTTGTTGCCCACAGTTATTTTATTCCGATTTTATTAATTCCGTTAACTTTTCTTCAATTCCGTGACCTTTAATTCCTGACATATTTTCAAAATATTCTTTAATCTCGATTTCGTTTAAATTATAGGTTTCTTTTAGTCCGTTTATAATCGTTAATAAATATTGTTCACTTGGCGGATTTATCTCTTCGGTCAGATTTTTTTCATTCGTAAATGTGAAAATCGGATTCCCATTTTGCTCACCCAAATAAAGTAAATTCCCATACCAAGAATTTTCTTTAATAATAAGAGAGCCTTTTTCTTTCGCTTTCTTAAAATCAATGAGTAATTCTCCTTTATGATTAGTTTCTTGTTTTACAATTTCAACGTACTGTTCAGGTGTTATTAAGTACATTCTCCCGAAAGTCTGTATTTTATCGTTGAATTCGGTATTTATAAATCCGACACCACAAGAATCCCAACTTTTAGATTTTTTTGCAAAATAAAGTTCACTGTTGATATAAACTTCCTCTTTGTCTTTCGGTAAAGTTTTATCTGAACAACCTAAATAAGTTTTCTTTGAGCCTTTCGGTTGACCACCAAGAATGTAGCAATGAAATCGACTTTCCAAAATATTAGAACCATAACTGGCATACCAAACTTGTTTTATTTCCTCTGACATTCGGTTTCGTTTAATTGTGGGCAACGGTCTTGTGTATGATTAGTGGCGTGTTTAAGCACCTAATTTAGCAAATAAAAACCAGATAGAAAATCCGCGAGGATTTTCGTAAGTATGTGAGAACTAGCCATTAATTATACACGTT
>JAQRMW010000269.1 GCA_028599075.1 Urechidicola sp.
CTTTAGTCTTTAGTCTTTGTCCATTTCCTTGCCCAATCGGCAACAACATTTATCCAATCATCATTGTCATTCATACACGGAATATGTTTGTAATTTTTACCACCAGCATTTAAAAACTGTTGCTCACCTTCCATTGCAATCTCTTCTAGAGTTTCTAAACAATCAGTTACAAAAGCTGGTGTAATTACTACTAGTTTTTTGATGCCTTCTTTTGGAAATCGCTCAAATTCTAAATCAGTATAAGGTTTTAGCCAGGGGTCTTTTAATAACCTTGATTGAAAAGAATTGCTATAGGTCTTTCCTTTAAGGTTTAGCAATTTAACGATTTCTTTGGTTGTCTCAAAACACTGATGTCGGTAACAAGTTTTATGTGCTATGGACTGAGTCTCGCAACAACTGCCATCTAATTTACAATGTGATTTTGTTGGGTCAGCTAATTTAATATGACGCTCTGGTAATCCGTGATACGAAAATAAAATATGCTCATAATCAACTCCGTCTAAGTGATTTTGAATATTAGAAACCATTGCTTTTATATAATTTGGTTCATTATAAAAAACAGGAAATGATTCTAATTTTATGGTAGTATATTTATTTGCTAGAATTTCTTTAGCCTTAACTTCAACGGTTTCGTAACTTGACATTGCAAAATGTGGATACATCGGAATCATTAATATTTCTGTCACTCCTTTTTGATATAATTCGTCAATAGACTTTTCCATACTCATTGAGCCATATCGCATCCCTAAGGTAACAGGAATATTTAGTTTCTTTTTGAATTTCTCAGTAAACCGCTCAGAAATCACTTCTAAAGGAGAGCCTTCTTTCCACCAAATTTTCTTGTATGCTGCTGCAGATTTTTTTGGTCTGGTGTTTAAAATAATTCCTTTAACCAACAAAAATCGTTTCCAATAAGGCATGTCAATAACACGCTCATCCATTAAAAATTCATCTAAGTATTTTCTAACATCTTTGGTACTTGTGCTGTCTGGTGAGCCAAGGTTGATAAGTAGAATTCCCTTCATTTAGTTTGCTTCGTGTTTGGTAAATTGTTTTGGAGTAATTCCAAATTTTCTTTTAAACGCCACAATAAAATGGCTCGAAGTGCTATAGCCTACTTGTAACGCCACTTCGTTTACATTGTTCTCGTTTAGTAATAATAGCTTTTTTGCTTGATCCATTTTATAATTAAATAAGAAGGTGAAAACAGGCATTCCATATAAATCTTTAAATCCCATTTTTAATTTTTTGATATTTAGTCCTACTTTTTTGGATAACTCATCAAGGCTTGGGGGCGAAGCCATTTCAGCAATAATAATATCTTTAGCTTGTTTTATTTTTAAAACGGTATCTTCATTTGCAATAAAAGGGCATTGCTCTGTGTCATTATCATCACTCATATTAAGGTATAGACTTAAAAGCTCATACACTTTTCCTCTTATGTAAAGAGATCTTAAAGATTCATTTATCTTTTGCTTAAATATCTGGTGGATAATTGCTTTTACCGAAGTCTTTGTTTTTCTGACTTCAATAATTGGTTTGCCAAGTTTGATATTTTCAAAATTAAAATAGCTATTATCTTCTGTTGAAAACAGCGAGTGAAAATGTTGTAATGGAATTAAAATCACAGCTAGTTCAGCATCTTTTTTTAACTCATAAAATAAATTAGAGGTAGTATCTTTATAATAAATCAACCCAGTTTCATCTTTTGTTAAGTCAATTTTACAATGCTCCATATTAAATGCAATCGTGGACACTTTTGAAAAACAAAAATAGATTTGAATATAATTAGCATCTAAATGATGAAAATAGCGTTGCTCTTTTCCCGTTTCGTTTTTGATGTGTAAAATTGAAAATCGATCAATTTCATTGTAAAAAGAATCTGGACTTTCGTCGTTGTTTTTTTTAGTAATAGGAAGAATCTCCATAGCGATACTTTTGTATTGTAATTGTGTAACTCAATGGCAAAAATACAGATTTAATCTAATTATTTTGCTGTGAAAACATGTTTATTTTATTCTTGCTCACATGATATTTATCAACTTTAAGTATAATAATTACTTGTACATTTGCTGATAATAAGAGGGTTATATTTTTATTTTCTGTAAATCTAAATTAAAAAAAGACCACGAACGATATAATTAGTTCTTTTAGCGATGTTTTATAGAAATCTATAAGTGTACTTTTGGCGATGTTTTAATAGATGACTTTGAATATGCAAGAAAAATTGACCACACAAAAATTATACAATGTAGGATTGAGTTATAAAAAAGCTGATGTCTTTACACGTGGAAAATTTAGTATCTCAAATGAAAATCAAATTTTACTTTTAAACGAAGCAAAAGCAAACGGTATTAAAGGATTGTTTGTGATATCAACTTGTAATAGAACAGAAATTACTGGTTTTGCAGAACATCCTTTTAAGTTAATAAAATTACTTTGCAAATATTCTAATGGAACCGTAGATGACTTCATCAAAGTTTCTAATGTTAATAAAGGTAAAAAGGCAATCAATCATTTGTTTAGATTGGCAACAGGGTTGGACAGTCAGATTTTAGGAGATTATGAAATTGTTGGACAGCTAAAAAAATCTTTTAAGCAGGCAAAAAGTTTAGGAGTTACAGATGCATATTTAGAGCGTTTGGTTAATTTAGTATTGCAAGCTAGTAAAAAGGTAAAGAATAAAACTAAGTTAAGTTCAGGAACAACTTCGGTTTCTTATGCAGCGGTGCAATATATCATTAAGAGCTTACCAGATTATAATTCTAAAAATATATTGGTTTTTGGTTTAGGGAAAATGGGGAAGCATACCTGTAAAAATTTAGCCGGATACACACAGAATAAAAAAGTGAGTTTGGTAAATAGAACTCAATCAACAGTTGTCGATTTTGCAGTTGAAAATGAGAATGTAAGAGTGGCAGATTATACAAATTTGGTAAATGAAATTTCTAATACGGATATTTTAATAGTATCGACAGGTGCTGAAGAGCCAACTGTTACCAAAGAAATGATAAAGTCAAAAAAAGACTTGTTAATCTTAGATTTATCAATGCCAAAAAATGTTGCTGAAGATGTGAATTTATTGGGAAATATCACCTTAGTGAATGTAGATGAGTTGTCAGTGGTTACTGATGAAACTTTGACCATCAGAGAGAGGGAGGTTCCTAAAGCAGAATTAATTATTGATATATATAAAGACGAATTTTTAGAATGGATAAACCATCGAAGATTTACACCCGCGATAAATGCTTTAAAAGAATCTTTAGAAATTATTCAAGAAAATGAAATTGATTTTCACAAAAAAAAGATTCAAAATTTTAATGAAGAACAAGCAAAAATCATAACTTCCCATTTTATACAAAAAATCACAACTCAGTTTGTGAAACACCTTAAAGATGAAAACACTACAGCTGTTCAAAGTATCGAAGTAATGCAAAAAGTGTTTCCTCTAAATACCGAAAATTAAATGCAGAAGAAAATTAGAATTGGTACGCGCTCAAGTAAATTGGCACTTTGGCAAGCTAGAACTGTGGCAATACAGTTAGAAGAATTAGGGCATGATGTAGAAGTTGTAAAAATCGATTCACAAGGCGATTTAGATCTTGAGAATCCATTATACGAAATGGGAATTACCGGAGTTTTTACCAGAACTTTAGACAAGGCTTTGTTGAATGATTCTATCGATATTGCCGTACATTCAATGAAAGATGTGCCAACCGTTTTGCCAGAAAAAATTGTACAAGCTGCTGTTTTAAAACGTGCAGGTTCGTTAGATGTTTTGGTATATAATGGAGATGTAGAGTCGGTAATGCAAAAAGAAGCGACGATTGCTACCGGTAGTTTACGTCGTAAAGCACAATGGTTGCATCACTACCCAAATCACACTATTGTTGGCTTACGTGGTAATGTTCATACACGAATGGAAAAGCTAGAAAATAGTGATTGGAACGGAGCTATTTTTGCCCAAGCAGGATTACATCGCGTAAAATTATTACCTAAAAACCATATCAAATTAGATTGGATGATTCCCGCTCCGGCACAAGGAATTGTGATGATTACTGCGTTAGAATCAGACACAGAGTTACTGGAGATTTGTAAAGGAATAAATCATAGAGATACTGAAGTATGTGCACATATTGAGCGTCAATTTTTAAATACTTTAGAAGGTGGATGTTCAGCACCTATTGGTGCCTTGGCATTTTTTAAAGAAGAGCGAATCATTTTTAAAGGAGCGCTTTTTAGTTTAGATGGAAAGCGTAAAATTGAAATTGACAAGTTGGCTTATATGGTTGATGCCAAAGATTTAGGAAAGAAATGTGCTGAAGATGTTTTACAGCGTGGTGGTAAAAAGTTGATGCTTTCAATGGCATCTGGCGCAAAAAAAATAAATGTACTTTCTACAAAACAATTGGCAACTTCGCAAACCGATTTGTTTAATGGTGACATTGGGTTTGAAATGAGCGATTTTATTGCCATTCGCTTTAATAGAATGAAGCCTTCAATTTTAAAAAACGCACATAAAGATATTGTGATAACTAGTCAAAATGGAGTAGAAGCATTATTAAATAATTATGCTCGGATGGAGTTGAATTTCGAAAACATCTATTGTGTAGGTCGTCGTACTAAAAGATTGATTGAGAGAAAAATTGGGAAAGTTACTCACATGGAGAATTCTGCTAAAGAATTGGCAAATCATATTGTGAGGATGAAGAATATTAAAGAGCTTACTTACTTCTGTGGTAACTTGAAACAAGAAGAATTCTCATCAATTTTAGCTAAGAATGAGATTGTTGTTGATGAGGTAGAAGCATATAGAACAATATTAAACGAGCGTAAATTCGACAAGACTTTTGATGGAATCTTATTTTATAGTCCATCAGGTGTTCAAAGTTATATTGAAGATAATTCAGATAAAAGCGCTGTTGCATTTTGTATTGGCGAGACCACTGCAAAAGAAGCAAGAAAGCATTTTGAAAAAGTAGAAGTTTCTAAACTACCTTCTATTGAACAAGTGATTAAATCTGTAAATCAATTTTACGAGTAAAATTGTCATTCTCACGAATGTGGGAATACTGAAATTAAAATAGATTCCGCATCAAGTGCGGAATGATAAAAATATGAACAGAACAAGAAGACTTAGGAAATCAGAAAATATTCGCAGATTGGTGAGAGAAACTAAACTATCTGTAGATGATTTAATCTATCCTTTATTTATTGAAGAGGGAACAGATATAGAAACTGAAATTATTTCAATGCCAGGAATAAAGCGTTTTTCTTTAGATAAAATTTCTACAGAACTAGATGAAGTTATTTCATTAAATATCCCTGCAGTTTTATTGTTCGGTATTCCATCAGAAAAGGATAATGAAGGAGCAGAAACATGGAATGAAAACGGAATTATTCAACAAACTGTGAGATTCATCAAGAAAAATTACCCTAGTTTATATGTGATTACAGATGTGTGTTTTTGCGAATACACCTCACATGGGCATTGTGGAATTATTCACGATAATGATGTAGATAATGATGCCACTTTGGTTAACATTGCCAAACAAGCAATTTCTCATGCGCAAGCTGGAGCAGACATGATTGCACCTTCAGGTATGATGGATGGAACAGTAGCTATGGTAAGAGGATCATTAGATAATACAGGTTTTGTAGACTTGCCAATTATGGCATATTCGGTAAAATATTCATCATCTTATTATGGCCCTTTTAGAGATGCTGCAGATTCAGCACCAAGTTTTGGTGATCGAAAAACATATCAAATGGATCCTGCTAATAGAGATGAAGCAATGCGAGAGGCAACTTTCGATGATGATGAAGGAGCGGATATTTTAATGGTAAAACCTGCTTTGTCTTATTTGGATATTGTTAGAGATTTAAAAAATAATTTTGATAGACCAATAGCATGTTATAATGTAAGTGGAGAATATGCCATGATAAAAGCTGCCGCGGAAAAAGGTTGGATTGATGGCGAAAAAGTAATGATGGAATCTTTGCTATCTATGAAAAGAGCAGGAGCAGATATTATTATCACCTATTTTGCAAAGGAAGTAGCAAGAAAACTGTTAAAGAGTTAAATTGTTGAATCGTTAGCGTCATTCTGAACTTGTTTCTGAATCTCATAAAGCAATTAACCAAATAAACAATTCAACGCATAAACATATTAATAATGAATTTTAAGAAATCAAATCAACTATACAATCAAGGATTGGACAACCTTGTCGGAGCAGTGAATTCACCTGTACGAGCATTTGCATCTGTTGGTGGGAATCCGTTGTTTATTAAAAAAGCAAAAGGATCAAAAATCACTGATGTTGACGGAAACAATTATATAGATTTAGTGTTGTCTTATGGACCAATGATTTTAGGGCATCGTCATAAAAAAGTGGATAAGGCAATTAGAAAGACTTTGAAAAACGGATACACTTTTGGAGCTTCAACCAAAAATGAAATCAAATTAGCAAAAATTGTTTGTGATGCTTTTCCAGGAATGGATAAAGTTCGTTTTGTAAATTCTGGAACTGAGGCAGTTTTAAGCGCATTGCGTTTGGCTCGTGCTTATACAGGTAAAGATAAAATTATAAAATTTGCTGGTTGTTATCATGGGCATTCTGATGCATTATTGGTAGCTGCGGGTTCTGGATTGGCAACCTTGAGTATCCCTGGAAGTAAAGGAGTACCTAATGATGCTGTAAAAAACACGTTGATTGCTGAATACAATAATTTGGATTCTGTCAAAAAACACATTAAAGATAACAAAGATATTGCAGCCGTAATTATTGAACCTGTTGGCGGGAATATGGGAGTTGTGATTCCTCAGAATAATTTTTTAAAGGAATTAAAAGAGCTATGTAAAGCAAACGGAATCTTATTAATTGCTGATGAGGTAATGACAGGGTTTCGTTCAAAATTTGGGGGAGCCCAAGATTTGTTTAATGTTGAAGCTGATATTACTTGTTTAGGTAAAGTGATTGGAGGAGGTTTTCCTGTAGGTGCCTACGGTGCAAGAAATGAGATTATGGAAATGGTCTCACCATTAGGTGCAATGTATCAAGCCGGAACTTTATCTGGTAACCCTATTGCAATGGCTTCTGGTATTGCAACATTATCCGAATTGAAAAAACAAAACCCATATAAAAAATTCGATGAAGTGGCTGAGAAGATTGAAGGATTTTTAATAAATGCAGCTAAAAAATATAATGTTGATTTAGTGGTAAATCGTTTTGGTTCAATGATCAATCCATTTTTTACAAAAGAGAATGTGACTGATTTTGAAACTGCTCAAACTAGTGATACAGAAAAATTTGGAGTCTTCTTTTGGGAAATGATTCTTAATGGAATCTTTTTACCGCCTTCACAATTCGAGGCTTGGTTCTTATCATCGGCATTGAGTAATGATGATATGAAAAAAATTGAATTGGCAATTGATAAAGCAATGGAGAAAGTATCTATAGTATAAAATTAAAACGTCTTTACGAAGGAGGCACGACTGAAGTAATCTCTTTATTAATTTAGAGATTGCCACGTCCTAGCGTCCTAGCAATGACAAAAAAACACCAAATACAATTAATGAAAAACGATTTATTTTTAAGAGCGTTAAAAGGAGAAACAGTTGAGCGCCCTCCAGTTTGGATGATGCGTCAAGCTGGTAGATTTTTACCAGAGTTTATGGCAATCCGTGAGAAATATGATTTCTTTACCCGTTGTCGTACTCCAGAATTAGCAAGTGAAATTACAGTACAACCTATCCGAAGATTCGGAATGGATGCTGCAATTTTATTTTCTGATATTTTGGTAATTCCGCAAGCTATGAATATAGAAGTGCAAATGAAACCAAATTTCGGACCTTATTTACCAAACCCAGTTAGAACTCAAGATGATGTTGATAATGTAGTTGTTCCTGATGTACATGTGGAATTAGATTATGTATATCAAGCCATTAAAGCAACTAAAGAATTGTTGAATGATGAGGTTCCGTTAATTGGTTTTGCAGGCTCACCTTGGACAATCTTATGTTATTGTGTGCAAGGGCAAGGAAGTAAAACTTTTGATAAAGCAAAAGAATTTTGTTTTACCAATCCGATGGCGGCACATCAATTATTACAGAAAATTACGGATACGACGATAGCTTATTTAAAAGCAAAAGTTGGAGCTGGTGTTGATGCTGTTCAAATATTTGATTCTTGGGGAGGGATGTTGTCTCCAGTTGATTATCAGGAATTTTCTTGGAAATATATCAACCAAATTATTGAAGCATTGAAAGATGATGCGCCAGTAATTTCCTTTGCAAAAGGATGTTGGTATGCACTCGAAGAAATGTCGAATTCAAATGCATCTGCTTTAGGTGTAGATTGGACAGTTACACCTGAGTTTGCGCGAAAAGCAACTCAGAATAAAATCACATTACAAGGTAATTTTGATCCAGCTCGATTGCTGTCAACTCCTGCAACTATTAAAGAAATGGTAAAGAAGATGATTGATGATTTTGGGAAAGATCAATATATTGTGAATCTAGGTCATGGTATTTTGCCTAATGTGCCTTTAGAAAATGCGAAGGCATTTATTGATGCTGTAAAAAACTATAATAGTTGATATTATTTGGTTGTTAGTTGATTGGGATTTAATGAAATTATATAAAAGACTGTTTTAAAATATTTAATATGTATCCTGTAAGGTCTTGATGACCTTGTAGGTGTTTAGATAAAAAAGAAATGATTGATTTAGATGATTTTTCGATAGTAGTTTTAGACTTGGCTGATGCTGAAAGTTTAAATTCAATGCTATTGAGAAACACTGAAAGATTCCAACGATATTTTCCGAAGACATTAGAGCAGAATTTAAATCTAGAAATGACTAAGGAGTATATTCTTAAAAAGAAATCGATGTTTGAAGCTAGTGAAGCATATACAATGGGAATTAAAAATAAGACCTCTAATAGTATTATAGGATTAGTGATTTTAAAAAATATCAATAGAGAAATTGCAGATGCAGAAGTTGCCTATTGTTTGGATACAGATTATGGAGGAAAAGGATTAATGACCAAGTCAGTCAACAAAATTTGTGCGTTTGCCAAAGAAAAAAGGAATTTAAAATCACTTTTTATTTTGGCTCATAAAACAAACATGCCAAGTGTAAGAGTTGCTGAGAAAACAGGTTTTGTTTGGAGCGAAACAGAATTTAAAAGTTATACACCAGTTAACGAAACTGAGCCAATTGATATGGAAAAGTTTGTGAAGGTTCTATGATGAAATTAGGTTGAAGAATCTTTCCTGCAAGGTTTCAAAAACCTTGTAGGTTTTTTTTTAAATGAAGAATTAAAATTATGAGAAAAAATATATACATACTGTTTACTTTATTTTTTCCAATAGTGTTTTTTGCTCAAGAATTGAAGACAACACCTGAATTGAGTAAAATATTTACTGAATCTGAAATTGCAGATATTAATACATTGGTAGATTATTTTGAAAGTAAAATACAGATTGAGGGAGAGAGTTTAGAAGATTTATATAAAGGAGTGCTTTATAGTTCAGCAACTTATGATGAAAGCTTTTTTAGTTTAAATATTTTTAATTTAGAAGATCTTGAGTCAACTTTTGATAAAATAGAAAAAAAAACGTTTAAAGAGATTTGGAATTATAGTGGTACAATCTACATAT
>JAQRMW010000027.1 GCA_028599075.1 Urechidicola sp.
ATAATTCATTACGGCGGAATTTCCCTTACGGAAATTCCTCGTATATTTACAATGGCTTGTGCAACGGCGGAAAATTGCTCGCGCACTTTTCCGTAACAAAATCATGCACAAACACGTTAGGGGCAAGGCGAAAACCAGCCACACAAATAGCACATTTGGTTTTTTGCCGACACATAAGCCAACGCTAAAAAAACCAAAAGAGCTATTTTTTAGCCAACGCTCGAATGAAATAAGGGAAACCGTAAAATGATGAAAATTAAAGAACGTATTTTGAAACATTCCAACTAACCGAAAATTATGGAGATAACCGAAAAGCTACTGCTTGAATTACAAAACCGACTAAAAGTTGGTAGCCGAAGAGGTGTCCATTTAAATGCAATACCTGCACGTTCAAGGTATAAATTTGACCTTACAAGATTATCTCACATAGATGAAAATTTACCCCAAAACTTCATCAACGTACTTCTATCTGAACAACCTTTAAAATTTAAAGTAAGTTGGAAAGACAATGTTCCTGATTTGAATTCACTTTTTGAAGATGACCAAGTTCAATTAGTTAAAATCACGAAATCATTTGAAAATTTAATCAATCAAACTGATGCAATTGAATCGGAAAAAGGCATAAACACTTTTGGATTTGGATATCCTCTTCTTGTTAGAAGGGATCAGTCTGATAAAAAGCTGACTGTCGCTCCTATACTAATCTGGTCGTTAAAAATTAAAAGAACCAAAGAGTTTAATACTTGGGTTATTATCAGAGATGAAGATGACCCTATTTATATCAATGAAGTTCTTATTAATCACTTACAAAGTGATTCACAAATAGATATTGAACCAATACCTCCAGAATTATTAGATGATGGTTTAATTGATAAAGAAGAACTAATTGATATTTGTGTTAATTTAATAGAAACCATTAACAGCACATCTTCAAATGATTTACGAGATACTTTTAAACAAAAAATTGAAAACATCAAATCAATTTCTGATAAAAAGCATTACGAAAAATTACCTTTAACATCTAATAATTCCTTTATTGAATTTGGAGGGTTATTTTCAATTTTTGAAGTTCAAAAACAAAATATCATTCACGACTATGTAAACTTACTTGACCTTGAAGGAACTACCATTGACCTTGAAGATATGGATGAACATTCTTTTCAGCCAATTTCATCTGTTGAAACAGACCCTTCTCAACAAAGTATATTACACTCCTTAAAGAATACACGAAACATTTTAATTCAAGGCCCTCCAGGAACAGGAAAAAGCCAGTCATTAACAGCTATTTTAATTAATGCTTTAGAAAATCATAAAAGAACGATTGTAGTCTGTGAAAAGATTACAGCTCTGAATGTTCTAAAAGAAGCTCTTGATAAAAAAGGACTTTCGAATTTGAATGTACAAATAACAGAAGTTCAAAAGTCTGGAAGAAGAAATGTCGTATATTCTGTAAGAGATAGAATTGAAAATACTCAATATCGTAGGTACAGATATACACATTCTAAAGAATCATTAGATAATATTATTGATAAAGCCAAATCACTAATTGATTCGATTAATAAAAAACATTTAAAATTAGGGGAGAAATTAATTGGAAATAAAAACTGGACGCATATTGTTGGAAAATTTTTGTCTCAATTAAAAGGAAACGAAGAAGAGTATAAACTTGATATTGATAAAGGAACTTTTAAATATGACTCAACAGAATTAAATGACTTTCTTGAGCTTATTAGAAAAGGTCAGATTCTTTATAATGACTTCACGCCCAATAAAGATATTTCATTTTTGAACTCCTCAAAACTACTTGGAGATAATCCATATTCAATTGAGCAAGTATTAAAAGATGATTTTTCAAATTATAAATTGGAGTTAACATCTATTTTAGAAAATATATCAAAATATGAAAGCGAGTATAACCAAATAAGAAATTCACAATTAAAAGAACAACTTCAATCAATATTTAAAATTGATGATGATATTCAGACGTTAATCACTAATAATAAGAATAATGAAGATTTTTATCAAGAAGATAAAACAAACGGTTTTTTCTATAAAGCTCTTTCATTGTTCACGAAAGAAAAGAAGCAAACAAGAATTGACCAACAACTTATCAATTCACTGTTTCTACAATTAGCAACAGAATCCAAAGATTGTAGTGACTTGACATCTATTGAATTACCTGATGATATCAAAGCAAAAGCATCAAATCTCTCAAATTATAAAAAATATTTACAAGAGTTAAAAACAAATTTCAATAGTAATGTAAAAACGGAATTTGAAAATTTAAATCTAATTCAAAAAGTTAATCAAGCTTTTAATACATCTACATTAGATTCGATAAAAGATAAACTTGAATCCTTAAAAAATAAAATTAATCAAGATAATTGGTCAACTACAATTGTAAAAGGCAAAACAGAGGTAACTCTAATTAATAGCATTCAAAATCTAATCCAAAAAAACGAAGATTATTTTTCCAATGATAGCGATTTGTTTTCCTCTGAATTTAAATGGTTTCAGTTTTACAACTCACTTTCAAAACAGAATAAAGAAATAATTAATCAACTATTAGAAAAAGCAAATTGGAAGAAAGTCTTCTTAATTTATTATTTTAATTCTATGCTTGTTAATTCTGCAAATATTAATCTACCAACAGATGATAAAGACCACGAAGAATTAACTAATTCATTGTCAAATCTTGAAGATGAACAATTAAAATATATTCGTGAATATTGGTTTTCAAAACAAATTGATGCAACAAGAGAGTTTGATGTAAAAAACCAAAACCTATCAGTAGAAAATTTGTATAACAAAAGAAAAAGCAATAATCATCAAAGACTATCTTTAAGACAAATCGTAAAATATGATTTAGACCTATTCACAACCTTTTTCCCGATAATTTTAACTACACCTGACGTTTGTAGTAACTTGTTTAAAGGCAAAAATCAATATTTTGATATTGTAATGTTTGATGAAGCAAGTCAGCTAAAGTTAGAAGATAATTTACCTGCCTTGTTAAAAGGGAAACAAATTATCATTGCAGGAGACGAGCATCAAATGCCTCCTTCAAATTATTTTAGTAAAATATTTGATGGCTCAATTGATGATGAAGATGATTTTGAAGATGATGATGAAATTAAAATTGACAGAGACAATATTTTATTGTCTTGCGAATCATTACTTGACTTTGCTTCAGAATTAAACTTCGAGAAAAAACATTTAGATTTTCATTATAGGTCAAGACATCCTTATTTAATAGACTTTTCAAACTATGCTTTTTACAATCAAAGGTTAAAACCATTGCCAAATGGATTTGATTATACTCCAATCAAATATATTCAAGTAAATGGTACTTATTCTGACCATACAAATGAAGTTGAAGCAGAAACTGTTTTGTCAATCATAGAAAATAACATTAATCGTTTGCCAAATGGAGAATATCCTTCAATTGGAATTGCCACATTTAATATTCATCAACGAAATCTTATTTTAAGTAAAATCAACGAAAGGCGTAAATTTGACAGCTACGCAGAGTTCAACGAAAAAATATTGGAACTTGAAGAAAATGGTTTATTCGTTAAAAACTTGGAAAATATTCAAGGAGATGAACGAGATGTAATAATTTTAACTACAACTTATGGAATAAATAAAGACGGTAAATTTGCACATCGTTTTGGCTCGATAAATCATCAAAAAGGATACAAATTATTAAACGTAATTATTACAAGAGCAAAATACAAAATCTATGTATGCTCTTCTATTCCAGAGGAAGTATTTCTAAACTATAAAGAATATTTATCAGTCGAAGGTTCAAACAATAGGCGAGCTGTTTTCTTTGCTTATTTAGCCTATTGTAAATCTGTGAGCGATAATGATACTGAACAAAGATTAGCAATTCTAAATACACTCTCTGACAATACAACTAAAAGTTCTACGCTTGGTATTTTAAACGAAGACCTTGAATCTCCATTTGAAGAAGAAGTTTATGAAGCATTAACAGACCATTTTGATGAAACTAAAATTATTCCACAATTACAATTTGCAGGATTTAGAATTGATTTAGTTTATGACTCAAAAATTATTGGAGTTCCAAAAATAGCAATTGAATGTGATGGAGCTGCTTATCATTCAAGTCAAGAAGCATATTTATATGACAGACACAGACAAAAAATACTTGAAGGTCACGGTTTTGTTTTTCATAGAATATGGAGTACAAATTGGTGGAGAAATCCAAAAAGAGAAGCAAAAATATTAGTTGAATTTATTAAAAATATTGAGAACAGTAGTCATTCAGCTTTTGAAGATAAATCAACTACAAGTTTAGCGTTTACAGACAGCATTGAATTAATAGAAAATGAAGTTGCAAAAGTAGCACCTATTCTTCAACAAGATTTAAAAGAAACGATTGAAGCAATTAGCGAAAAAGAAATTGTGCAAACTGAATTATTTGAAAATCTTGTACAATTAAATAGTAAAGTGAAAGTAAAATACTTGAATAATGGAAAAGACTTAAAAATTCAGTTAGTTGAGAGAGAAATTAGAAGTCCTGAAAAAGCAAATGGGATTCAAAAAATATATGTAAAATCACCGTTAGCAGTATCTATTTTTGGAAAAGCAGTTGGAGAAACTACTAAAGTTGGGAATTTAGATAACTATGTGGAAATATTGGAAATTGTGAATGAATAAGCCAACGCTAAAAGCCATACACATTTGCAATTCGCTAAAGCCGACACACAAGCCAAAATTGCAAAAGAGTATGTCTTTGCCAACGCTATCAACAGAACGGAAAAGAAAGCCCAGACAGCTAACAAAGTATAAAAATAATAGCCGAAATAGCAGTAAATATGAACATTGTAGCACGTAATAAAAGTTGTAGTAAACTGAAAAATTCTACTTCCAAAATCGGCTACTATTCTTATACAAACCGTTGTACACAAGCTAAAAACAGCCCACCGCACAAATAGCACATTTGTTTTTTTGCCGACACACGAGCCAACCCTAAAAAACCAAAAGAGCTATTTTTTCCAACGCTCACAGAATAATTACAACATATTTTATAACGAAAAACGATATATTAAATCTAAATCGTTACCTTGCCAATTCAATTCTTAACAAGAGATGAATAGAATAAAAGAAGTATTGGACGAAAAAGGTATAAAGCAGATTTGGTTGGCTGAAAAGCTGAACAAAAGCTACAATATGGTTAACGGTTACGTGCAAAACAGACAGCAACCAAGACTGGAAGTATTGATGGCAATAGCCGAAATACTGGACGTAGATGTAAAAGACCTAATTATCTCCAACAAAAAAGATTAACACCAATGTTTGAACAAACTTTTAAAAATATAGA
>JAQRMW010000270.1 GCA_028599075.1 Urechidicola sp.
TTAAACAAAAATGGATTTATTGGATATATTGGTTATTGTCAATCGGTGTTGCAGCAAATTTTATATTTCAACTTTTAACTTTCAATCGTTCTACAGGAATGTCACAACAACTAATGTTTGGCTTTGGGTTGTTAGTTTTATTTTTAGTTCCAAAACTATTTTCTTTAGTCATTATGTTTGGCGAAGATATTTTTAGAATAGTCAACACGATTGCTAAATTTTTTAAAGGAAGTGGAGTTCAAGTAGATGGGCGCCGTAAATTTATTAGTAAAGTAGCTTTAGGTTTGGCAGCAATCCCATTTGCATCAATTTTATATGGAGTAATTAAAGGAAAATACAATTATAAAGTGATACAGCACACCTTATTTTTTGACGATTTACCTGATGCCTTTGACGGTTATAAAATCACACAAATTTCTGATATTCATTCTGGGAGTTTTGACAATGCTGAAAAAATATCCTATGGTATAGATTTGATAAACGAGCAACAAAGTGATGTGATTTTGTTTACTGGTGATATTGTAAATAATGTAGCAAGTGAGATGGACGAATGGATTCCGTATTTTAAAAAGCTAAAAGCTTCTTACGGAAAATATTCAGTCTTAGGAAATCACGATTATGGCGAGTATGTACAGTGGGAAACGCATAAGGAAAAGGAAGCAAATTTTAATGCAATAAAAGATATTCATCCAAAGATTGGATTCAATTTATTATTGAATAAAAATGTGTATTTAGAAAAAGGAGAGGATAGAATTGCTTTGATTGGCGTAGAAAATTGGGGCACAAAATTTAAAAAAGCAGGAGACTTGTATCAAGCATCCGAAGGTGTAAAAAAAGACGATTTTAAAATATTGATGAGTCACGACCCAACTCATTGGGAAACAGAAGTGAAGCAACACGAAGACAAGTATCATTTAACTTTGAGTGGGCATACGCATGGTATGCAATTCGGAATTGAGATACCTGGGTTTAGATGGAGTCCCGTGCAATATGTATATAAACACTGGGCTGGAGTCTATGAAGAGTTTGGAAGATATATCAATGTGAATAGAGGTTTTGGCTTTTTGGCTTTCCCTGGTCGTGTTGGAATTTGGCCAGAAATTTCGGTCATTACTTTAAAAAAGAAGCAGACAGCTTAAGTAGTATGCAAGCATAATAAAAATAAATTTAAATTGTTATATTTGTGGATTACAACTATGGTGTATTGCAGTGGTTTAGTACAATGTATCTGTATTTTTAGTTGAAAGAAATAATAATAGTAATTAGCTTATGGCAAAGTTTGGTGAATTAATAAGTTCAGAAATTCCTGTTTTAATCGATTTTTATATGGATTTAACAGAGGCTACGGATGATTTGCATTCGGTGTTGCGAGATGTTGCAGCTGCTTTAGGTGATAAGGCTAAAGTGATAAAAATTGATGTTGAGAAAAATGAGACCCTTGCAAATGCTTTGCGTATTAAAGGGAATCCGACATTTATTATTTATAAAGAAGGTGAAATGAAATGGCGTCAAACTGGTGATCAAGATGCAAACACCTTAATTAATTTGGTAGAGCAATACTGCTAAATTGATATCCTTCCTTTTTAAAGTGCTCCAACACTTTAGGTAGTACAAATTTCAAATTATTTTTAGCTTTTAAACTATCGTGAAAAACGATGATACTTCCGTTTCGAGTATTTTTTAAAACATTATCTAAACATTTTTCTTTTGAGATTGATTTATCAAAATCGGCACTCAGTACATCCCACATAATAATTTGATATCCTTTTTTGATGAGCTGTTTTGCTTGTGATGGTTTTATTTTACCGTAAGGAGGGCGAAATATTTTAATTGTTGGTTGTTGGTTGTTGGTTGTTGTATGCTTTTTTCTGCTAATAAAACATTTTCTATGTAATTCTTGCTATTTGTTTTCCAGCTATTTAAGTGATTGTGTGTGTGGTTTCCAATTGAATGTCCATCAGCTAATATTTTCTTGAAAATAGTTGGATGATTTTTTACATTCTTACCGATACAAAAAAAAGTTGCTTTTGCGTTGAATTGTTTTAAAGTGCTTATAGTCCACTCAGTAATTTCGGGAGTAGGGCCATCATCAAATGTGAGGTAGATTGTTTTTTGTTGAGTTGAACCCATAGAAAAACTCCAAAGATAATTCTTGAAAAATCGTTGAACTATACTTGGAGTTTTTATAAAATAGAGGCTCATTTACTCTTCTAATAAGTTGCTATAGAGCTCTAAATTTGCAACGTATCTATCTCTAATTTCGATACCATATTCTTCTGTATCATATCTCATAGTTGTTTTTACAAGATAATCAAAAAGGTATAGATTACTTTCAATTTCGTCAAAGACAGCTTCTAATTGATAGTCTTCAAACTGACTGTAATAGACCAAGCTTTGTTCAAACTTCTCAGTCAATTCGCTTGCAATTTTTCGTGCTTTCTCATTTTTACCAATTCTGTAGTAGGCATCAGGATATCCTAGCAACATGCCGTAATGTAAGAATCCATCTACAGGCATTTTGTCCATAGCTAAATCTAAAATTTCTTCGGCTTTTTCAAAATCTTCTATTGCAATAAACTCATCAACCAAACGCATCATATTATTGCGGAATGATACTGCATTTTTTCTAGATTCTGAATCGAGATAAATTTTGCCATCATTAATATTTTTCCAATCCATTGTTGTCCAATAGTTGTAATTCAGTTCTAAATCCATGCGCCCCATATCAAACAAACTTTTGTCTTCATTTGGAGTTCTAATCGGTACAAATTTATAAGCAACACCATCTAATTGTAAATAGTCTTTTAGCCAAATATATTCTTCATCTGCTGATGCACCACCCGTAAAATAAATAGGATGTTTCCAATCATTATTCGCTAAAATATCTAACATCAAAATTCTATTTTTTGTTAAACCCTGATGGTCAACTTTAATATCAATATAAGGTACAATTAAATCGGCGTCTTGAGGTTTTACCAATCCACTTGCTAAAACAGCTTCTTTATCAACCGGAATTCTAATTAGATTTGTTGGATATGTTTTCTCTAATTTATCGTTGATGGTTTCTACATAAGTAATTTCATTATCACCTTGTATCCAACGCATAAAATAATCAATATCTATAACGCTATCTTTAAATTGTGGTATTTGATAATGATAAGCAATATCCAAAGTTCCATATTTATATTCATCATGAACTAATTGCGATGGGATAGGAGCTGCTTTATAGGTAGCTCTTTTCATTTGATCGATATACCAATCAGTTGCAAAAAGACTGGTATTTACCAACTTAATATCTGTACGATAATTCTCTACCTCTTGCATATACCACAACGGAAAAGTATCATTATCGCCAATGGTAAACATGATAGCATTAGGGTCGCATGAATCTAAATAGGCTTTTGCATTTAGGTGTGATGTATATCTATTTGAACGATCATGATCGTCCCAATTTTGTTGTGCCATTATAGCAGGAACTAATAATAATCCTGCTGCAGAAATTCCGAGGGCAGCTATTTTTTTAGGGGCAAATTCTTTTACAAATTCGTAAATAGCGAGTACCCCAAATCCAATCCAAATTGCAAAAATATAGAAGGACCCCACCACAGCATAATCGCGTTCTCTAGGCTCAAAAGGTTTTGGGTTGGTATAAAATATAATTGCTAATCCTGTAAAGGCAAAGAATAATAATAATGTGTAAAAATCCTTATGGTCTTTTTTAAGGTGAGAAAGCAATCCGATGATTCCAAAAATCAGCGGAAAGAAATAATAGGTGTTTCTCCCTTTGTTATTTTTAATATCATCAGGCAAATTCGATTGAGGGCCTAAAAATAACTCATCGATAAAAGTGATACCACTAAGCCAATTTCCGTTATGGATATCAAGTCTCCCTTGGATATCATTTTGGCGTCCAACAAAATTCCACATAAAGTAGCGTCCGTACATATAGCCGAATTGGAAATCTATCATATACTTTAGGTTTTCGCCTAATGTTGGTCGCCTTTTACTATTTTGAGGGATACCTGCAATTGCCTTGTATTGTTTGTCGGATGCTGGAGCCACCATCCTAGGGATAATCCCTTTATGACGGTCGCTATAATTTGCAAGTACATTGGTATAATCATTAACGATTACATATTTGCCGGCTTCTTCATCTTTTTCATACTTAGGCTTATCATCTACAAATGGTCTGTTTTTATCTCGTTCTCCTTTGTATTGAAACGAATAATATTTGTCGTAAAAAACACTAGCATCACCATATTGTTCACGATTGTAATAGGCCAATAATTCTCTCGCACTCGAGGGGTTGTTTTCGTTAATAGTAGTATTGGCATTTGCTCTAATAGGTAACATTAACCAAGAAGAAAAACCAATCATCACAAAAAGAATAGATAGTAATAAGGTATTTGATTTTACATAATTTTTTTTGCGTGTATATTTTAATCCGAAGAAGAAAGCAGCAACCAAAATGATTGCAGCAATGATGCTTCCAGAATTAAATGGTAAACCAATTGTATTGACAAAAAACAACTCTAAAGCAGAAAAATATTTTAGTGTAAACGGGAATAAAAATTTGAATACAAACAGTAATACAGCAATAGATGCCACATTAGCAATAATAAAATTTTTGGTTGTTAAATGTTGATAGTTCTTAAAGAAATAGATAAATACAATTGATGGAATTACCAATAAAGAAAGTATGTGAACTCCAAAAGAAAGCCCCACAACAAAACTAATTAGTAGCAGCCATTTATCACCATGAGGTTTGTGCATTTCAGCTTCCCATCGTAGGGCTAACCAAAATAATAAGGCCATTAAAAAAGATGACATCGCATAAACTTCACCCTCAACGGCACTAAACCAAAAGCTATCAGAAAAGGTGTAGGCTAAGGCTCCTACCAATCCGCTTCCAAAAATTGCATAGCTATTACTTGTAGAAATTTCATCAGCAGATCTGATTACTTTTTTAGCCAAAGCGGTGATCGTCCAGAATAAAAATAGAATGGTAAATGCACTTGCCAATGCAGACATAAAGTTGACCATATACGCAACCTGTGTAACATCAGAAGTAAACATTGCAAAAAAGGCTCCGAGCATTTGAAAGAGAGGGGCCCCTGGAGGATGCCCAATTTCTAATTTTACTGCAGTAGAAATATACTCACCACAATCCCAATAACTCACTGTAGGCTCTAGGGTTAGTGTATAAGTAATCAATGCAATTGCAAAAGCAGACCATCCGAGAATGGTGTTTAGCTTAGCATAATTTTGTGAAGTCATAGTAAGGTTTTTGTTGAGGCGAATTTACTAAAAATAAGTCATGCAATAAAACGAAGAAATATTTTAGAAAGTACATAGTAAATGTTAAAAATTCTTTAATGATTAAAAAAATTAAAAAATGTTTGCCGAATTACAAAAATGCAGTAAATTTGCACCCGCAATTGTCCCATGGTGTAATTGGTAACACACCGGTTTTTGGTACCGACATTCAAGGTTCGAGTCCTTGTGGGACAACTGATAAAATCCGTAGTTCGCTTTTAATAAGCAGAATGCGGATTTTTTTTGTTTTTATAATAGTATCAACCAATTACCTTTTGCTGACTTTGATGAAAAGCATCTGCTTGTTGTTGTAATAATTCGCGCGCTTTTTTCCGTTTGTAATTGTACAGTTCTTCCTCTTCAGTTAAATCAGAATAGATTTCTTCATTTATGTGTATATCCGTTTTTAGCACTTGTGAACGTTGATGTACTTTTTGTTTTACCCAAGTTTTTACAGCATCTTCTTGGTCTTGTAATTTAAAATCATAAGCTCCTTTTGGAGCAATTAATTTTGCAAGAATCGGAGAGGTTTCTATTGCTAAAAAAAGTAAGAATATAAAAAATGAAGGCAACCAAGGCAAACTATTAAGAGCATTGATCCGCGCCATCAATCCATCAAAGCCATCAATAATAGGTTGTGTGGTTGCCTCCTGATTCTTTTGTTCAGCAATTAAAGAGGCTATTTGAGTTTCTTTATTTGTTATTTTTTGTTTGTTAGTTTCTTTGAGTTCTTTGAGCTCTAATAAACCTGCATCGTGCTTATCACGCTTTTCTTTATATACAGGTCCTTTGCCTAATAATAGTGTTCCTTTTCTCCCTTCGGCTTCGGATATATATGTTTCGTATAATGAGTCAACAGATTCTTCTTTTGTAGAAGTTTCATTTTTTAATTGGGTGATATCATTTTGCAATGAATTAATTTCTGGAGTGTATTGATTTGCAATTTGAACTTTGTTAGCTAAGGTCAATTCGTTTTTTTGCTCTAATAATACTTGATCAATTTCCTTTTCAAAAATCTTTAACTCTAAAGGCTTTGCAATTACAATAGCAATTATAACAGCAAGGATAATTCTAGGCGTCGCTTGCCAAATCTCTTTCCATTTGTTGTCATTTTTTTTGATGGTTGATACAATAAATCTGTCGAGGTTGAAAATTAATAAACCCCAAATTAATCCGAAGAAAACAGAAGTGTAGTGGTTGTCAAAAACGGTGTATAAGGCATAACTTGCAGCAATAGTGGCCATAACCGCGGTAAAAAAAACGGTGGTACCAATTCCGGCAAATTTTGTTTGTTCAGCTTTTGATGAGTTATTAAGTATATCGGTATCTGCGCCAGAGCACATCCAGAAAAATCGTTGTAACATAATAAGTTGGTTTATTAGTATAACGACCTGTTATTGAAAATTGTTACGTCTTCTTTAAATTTTAACGTTTTTTAACTCAATTCTTTGGAATAAAAAGTTTGCTGGGTTTTTCAAAATCTGGAAGTTGAATATTCTTGTCAAACCGTAACCCGAGGCGTTCTAAAAGTTTTCCGGACTTTGTGTTTTCTAAATCAGTAATGGCAACTATTGGGTCAATTTTTAATTCTGTTGAAGCATAATTCATTATTTCTTTTGTTGCTTCGTAAGCATATCCTTTTCCTCTAAATGAAGGTAAAAAGGCAAAGCCAACTTCAACGTTATCCATTCCTTCTCTATCTATTAATCCTACGGTGCCTATTGAATGATTACCAGCCTTGGTTTTTACTAAATAAAATCCAAAGCCAAATTTTTTATAGCTGACAATAATTTTGGTAGTTAAATACTGTTCTGCTTCAAGAATAGAGTTTATATTCCTTTTACCAATATACTTTATCCAATCTGGGTCATTTACCAATGCATAATAAAAAGGAGCATCATTAATTGTAAATTCTTGAATAATGAGTCGATCTGTTTTTAATAATTCCATATTTTCAAATTTATGAATTCTAATTTTGAAATGTTTTGTTGCTCTTAGATATTATTAACCGTAGTTTTGTCAATCAAATTTTGTGAGCATGAGTGTAATGTCAGATTTAGAAAAAAGAAGTGGTTCGGCATGTGAATTATGTACATCAACAGAAAACTTAAGTGTGTATGAGGTGCCGCCAATTTCTACTGGTGGAGTAGATGGAAGTGTATTGGCATGCAGTACTTGTAAATCTCAGATCGAGAACCCTGATAGTACAGATGCAAATCATTGGCGTTGTTTAAATGATAGTATGTGGAGTGAGTTCCGTGCTGTACAAGTAGTAGCTTGGAGGATGTTGTCTCGACTAAAATCTGAAGGTTGGCCACAAGATTTGTTAGACATGTTGTACTTAGATGATGAGGTTTTACGATTTGCACAAGCAACCGGAGAAGGTTTAGACGATAGCGAAAAAGTAATTCACCGTGATGTAAACGGAACTATTTTAGAAGCAGGGGACTCTGTAGTTTTGATAAAAGACTTAAAAGTAAAAGGGTCTAGTTTGGTAGCAAAACAAGGTACAGCTGTAAGACGCATTTCTTTAGATACAGATAACGCAGAATTTATTGAAGGCAAAGTTGGCCCTACTCAAATTGTGATTATTACTAAGTATGTAAAGAAATTATCAAAGACCGAGTAGTCTATTCTTCACTAACTCTAGCAATAGATAAAGTAGCTTTTGCACCGGTAGCTAAATTCCATTCATTCGAAGAAATTTCATAGGCATTCTCATCATAAATTTTAAATGCTGCAGTATTTGGTCCAGAAAAACCTTGATTCAAAGCCTTAAAAGAAATCACATTTAAACCTTCAACTAAAGGCAATCTAAATTGTTGATAGGAATTAGTTAATACAATATTTTGAATTACAGGTTTGTCATTTATATAAATGGTTACAGTATCTCCATCTGGGTATTGAAAATCCCAACAAACAATAACTACACTTTCAGATGTTGTGCTAAATCCGCCTAAGTACTGGTCAATTTTTGCATAGTTTTTATTCAGTTCGCCCATTTTCTTTTTAGCGCGTTCTTCTCTAATTTTTTCTACTGTTGTAATCCCCTTATTTTTTAGCTGTGCCTTTTCTTCGGCATCTAACATATCTTTGATGATTTTTTCTAAGGCAGCTTCGACCTTAGTTTCATCAGTAATTCTTGGGTCTATAAAATCGTGTTTTTCAACTTCAATTTCTGGTTGAATTAAGTCTACAGGGACTTCAATTTTTTTTTCAGGATTTTCTAACTGACCAAAACTAGCAACAATACTCAATAAGAGGAGACTGAATGTTAATAAAGTTTTTAAAAGATTTGGAGTCATTTTTAATTCTTTGATTGCAAAAATACTGTTTTCAAAATTAGCAGTCGTTAAGAAAAATATAAATTGATTTTGTTACTTTTTTAGCTGCTTTATTAGCAGAGATATACTTGGTAGCAGCATCGGAACTTGATTGATATAGTCTTTGTATTGCTGTCCAAATTCTTTTATTAGTTTTTGTTCTTCTAATTTTGTGCCGATAATTAAATAAGCAGTAATCACTCCGTTCATAATTAAAATGTTACTATTAGGATTTACTATGAAATAGCCCCAAATTAATAGTAAACTAGCAAAATAAAGAGGATGTCTAACAAAGCTATTAAATCCAGATGTGTTTATAATGTCCTTATTTTCTTCAGGGAATTTATTATAATCTAATCCTAAAAATTCTGCAGTACTATAATTTTTAAAAGCTAAATATCCTAGGATTGCACCAAGAACTATAATTAAAAATCCGATGATTTGCAATAAGATTGTTTTTTGAAAAAAGAAAATTGGAGTAATGGAGCCTTGAAATTGTAAAACCAAAATCAAAGTAATTAATGCAACTCCATTGTATGTTAATCGATAAAATGAATAGAAGGTTGAGAGCTTATTTTTTATAAGCTGTTTTATCCAATTACTGGCTAAAATACTGTGGAGTATAAAATATAGAATCCAAAAAGTTGCTAGAATTAGTGGCTCCATATTTATAGTTTAAAAAGTGAAATTGTATAATCTAACAATTCTTTTCCACCAGGTTTTCCATGACCAGGAACAACATATGTTAAATCTTTGTATTCTTTTTTGATTTTTTCAACGGTGTTGCTCCATTCATCAATATTGGCATCGTTTAAGTTTCCTTTTTTTGCTCCCATACTTTTAATGGCGCAACCACCAAAAAGTACTTTTTCGTTCGGAATATAACTCACAATATTATCTTTAGAGTGAGCTTCTCCAAAATAAGTATTTATTACTTTTTGATTTCCAATTTTAAGGACTAGTGATTTTTGAAATCCTATTTTGTGAATTTCTTTTTGATGTTCTTTAGACAACACAATTGTATAATTACTGGCATAAGACGTAATATTGTTAGCGTGAAATTCTTTTAATCCTCCAAGGCAATCAATATGAAAATGATTTATGACAACAGCTTTAACTTCACAGTTTAAGGATGATCTAATCCAGCTAATTAGCTCTGATGATGTGATATTGTTTGTTGGTGTGTCAAAAACAACGGCCTCATTATTATCAATAAATATCAAGCCATTGCACGGAACTCGTCCATAAGAATCCGTTTCTAAGTAAGAGATGTGAACAAAGGTATTTTGAGTAAGTTGTTCAATTTTAAGCGTATTACTTTTATATACTATTTTTTTCTCAGTCGAATTTTGACAGCTATAAAGAAGTACCAAAAGTAAAGCAACAATTTTAAAGTTTGTCTTCATACTATTTCACCATTTTAATAAACTCTAGCGAAAAATTATAGACATCACCTGTCCATCTTGCGGAAACATAATTCCGATCTCTAACACAAAAGCCTCTTTGTAATTTTTCAGGAGCATCTTTTAATATTGGTGTAGAACCTTCAATAAGATTAGTAGGATTTGATAAAACAGATTTCACCTCATCTTCAACTGTTAATTCTGGATAAGTTAGATAGTAATCATCCAACCATAATCGAGTTAAGTTGTATCCAATCAATTCTTGTTTTTTAAGTAAGCAGGTAGTTTTGTAATTGTACAAAACTGATTTATTTGTTTTACTGTCTATACTTTTTGCGAGTAATACAACTCCGTGACAAATGGCACCTACAGGTTTTTTAGCGTTGAAAAAGTTGACAACAACTTGTTGCAATAACTCAGATTCTAAATACTCTTTTACACCTTTATCGTGCCCACCAGGTAATAATAACGCATCAAAATCACTTTCTTTTGCATCAGCATATTTAATAGGAATACAAAATTCATTGGAATTTTCCATATCTTTATAAGCGTCAACAGCATCTTGTCTAGCAGCTAATAATTTTTTCCAAATACCAAGTCGTTCTCCGTTTAGCATGATTCTATCTCCCGTTGCTTTTTTGCCATTGGGAGTTGCAAAAACTATTTCAAAATTTTGATTTGTTAATAGCCTCCATGGAATTGCAGCCTCAGTAGGGTCGAAGCCATAATTGGGTAATGGAATTAAAATTTTAGGTACGCGCATTCTTTTTAATAAAGCTATTCTTTAGGCATTGTAACGACCCAAATTCCTCTTAGTTCATCAGTAGAATATCCAACCGCTAAATCATTAGGATATAATTCTTTAATTTTCGAATAGGTATTTGGTTCAATCTCAACAGTTAATTTTCCATGGCATTGCAAGCACATTTTGTTGATGGTGATTGGATAATACCCAACCATTTCTCCATTTATTTCTTGTATTTGTGGCTTAATTTTCTCTCCATGCATTAATAGATTTTTAGTATTTTCTATATATGTAAGCTCATTTACAGTTGCTTTGTTTGCAGGGTTTCTATATAAGTCAGATACTCTTTTAATTTCCACACCATCAATTTGTGAAGCAACACTATCTGTTAAATGAAAAGCATTTTCATTACAAAATGAAAGCGTTCCGATAGTTCCTTTTGTTTTAATGGCGCCTAACAAATTCCTTCCTAAAATAGATTTTGTCTTTAAAGCATATTCCAACCCTTTTTCTTTAGGACTTATGTTTTTATTAGCTTTTGTTAAA
>JAQRMW010000271.1 GCA_028599075.1 Urechidicola sp.
CAAGTTCTTTTTACATTTAAAGGAATGTGAATATCGTTATAATTATAGAAATAAAAATTTGTATATTAGCACCCTAAAATTAATCAAAGATAACCCTCTTAAGTTATCTTGAACCAAAAACTTAATTAAGTTAGACTTTTATTTAACTAATGTTTTTATTTTTGATAAAAAAAGGATGGTTTATAAACTTGGAATAATTTTAATGATATTTTCGTTTATTTCTTGCTCTTCTAGTGAAGACGAAATAGATACAATATATGGAACTTGGGAATTGACTTCATATACTTTAGAGAATGAATATGATTTTAATAATGATGGCATAGCATCAAACAATGTTTTGTCTGAAATAGATTGTTTTTCAGATTTAACATTCACTTTGAATAATGATAGTACAGTATTTTATCCAGAAAGTAATTCTACAGTCACTATGTCTTATTTAGCGGATGGTGGTATAATGTAGCTTGTCATCAAAGCAATTCAGCAACATTTGATTGGACACTTGAAGGTGCTGAATTTAGAATAATTTATAGTAGTTCTTCCGGTCGTCTTGGTAATTATTCGGATTCAAAAATAACATTTATTTCACCTGCTAGTTTTCTACAAGTAAATGATGAAAATGAAACGGTAGTTTTTACTAAGCAATAGCAAGTAAGTATTAATGCGCATCCAACCAATTATCTCCCATATCCATTTCAACAGTTAATGGGATAGACAATTTAAACGCATTTTCCATTTCAGATTTAATGATTGGCTTTAAAGTTTCTAATTCTGATTTGTGAATATCAAAAACCAACTCATCATGCACCTGCAATAACATCTTAGATTTGTAGTTTCCTTCTTTCAATATTTTTTGAAGATTAATCATGGCAATTTTTATAATATCTGCTGCTGATCCTTGTATAGGTGCATTTACTGCATTGCGCTCATCGGCAGCTCGAACAATGGAGTTTGCGGAGTTGATATTTTTTAAGTAGCGTCTTCTTCCTAAAAGGGTTTCTACATACCCATGCTCCTTGGCAAATTCTACTTGGGTAGAAATGTATGCTTTTAAAGTTGGATAAGTTTCGTAGTAGGTGTCAATCAATGCTTTTGATTCTTTTCTACTTAGGTCTGTTTGTTGACTCAATCCAAAGGCTGACACTCCATAGATAATTCCGAAATTCACAGTTTTTGCATTACTTCTTTGTTCGCGAGTAACTTCTTCTAAAGCCACATCAAAAACTTTTGCAGCAGTCGCTCGGTGAATATCTTCACCGTTTAAAAAGGATGTTTTCATTGCTTCATCACCACTTAGTTCTGCTATCAAACGTAATTCTATTTGCGAATAATCTGCCGCTAATAAGGTATAGTTTTCATCTCTAGGGATGAATGCTTTCCGAACCTGCCTTCCGCGTTCTGTGCGGATAGGAATGTTCTGTAAATTGGGGTTGTTTGAGCTCAATCTACCTGTAGCAGCAACAGCTTGACTGTAGGTTGTGTGGATTCTACCAGTAGCTTTATTAATCTCGTTAGGGAGTGCATCAACATAAGTATTTTTCAGTTTTACCAATCCACGCCATTGTAAAATATTTGCAATAATTTCATGGTCAGGGGCGAGGTAAGAGAGTACATCTTCGCTCGTTTTGTATTGTCCTGTTTTTGTTTTCTTTGGTTTTTCTACCAATTTTAAATGGTCAAACAATACTTCGCCTAATTGTTTTGGTGATGCTAAATTGAATTCAACATTGGCTTCCCCATAAATTTTTGTTTCTAATTCTAAAATGTCTTTGGTTAAGTCTGTTGATAGATTATTTAGAAAATTAGCATCTACATTAATGCCTTCAATTTCCATATCTGCCAAGACAGATAATAGCGGAATTTCAATCTCATCAAACAACTTTGTCAACTTATCTTCTGCTAAACTTTTTTCAAAAACTTGTTTTAGTTGATAGGTTATATCAGCATCTTCAACAGCATATTCTGTTTGCTCTTCGATGGAAGTGTCTCGCATCGACTTTTGATTCTTCCCTTTTTTGCCAATCAATGATTCAATAGAAATTGGTTGGTAGTTGAGGTATGTTTCCGACAGCACATTCATATTGTGTCTCATATCTGGATTGATTAAATAATGCGCCAGCATGGTGTCAAAAATTTGACCATACACATTGATATCATAATTATTTAAAACTTTAATATCATATTTAATGTTTTGCCCAATTTTTCCAATGTCTTTATTTTCAAAGAACGGTTTAAACTCATCAATAATTTTTTGAGCATCATTTTTATCTTCAGGAATTGGAAGGTAATATCCTTTTCCTTTTTCGTAAGAAAATGCGATGCCAACTAACTCTGCTTCTAAAGTATTTAAGCTTGTCGTTTCGGTATCAAAACAAACAGAGTTTTGTTGCAATAAATTTTTCAATAATAATTTCCGTGATAAATCATTATTTACAAATTGATAAAAGTGATTGGTGTTTTTTGCTTCCTTAAATCCTGAAATAATTTCTGCTGGAGTATCAGAAGGAGCGTTAAATAAATCAAATTGATGTGATTGTGGACTCACTTTTTTATCGGCAACTTTTTCATTTTTTTCAACTGAAATCTCTTTCTCAATTTTTGGTTCAGTAGGAGCTTTAAATAAACGATTGAAAAATTCGTGAGCTCTTCTAAATTCTAATTCTTGAAAAACATCAGCTACTTTTTGAAAATCTGGTGTAGATAATTCATAATCTTTTTCATGGAATTCAACTGGGCAATCTAACATAATTGTTGCCAATTGTTTTGATAGTAATCCCAATTCTTTATTAGCTTCTACCTTTTCTTTCATCTTCCCCTTTAACTCATGGGTATTTGCTAATAAGCCTTCCATAGAGCCATAAGCTTTTAGAAATTTCTTAGCAGTTTTATCTCCAACTCCGGGTAGCCCAGGAATATTATCAACAGCATCTCCCATCATTCCTAAATAGTCAATCACTTGTTTAGGGTCTTCAATTTCAAATTTCTCCTTTACTTTTTCAACATCCCAAATTTCAATACCATTTCCCATTCTTGCAGGGCGATACATCACCACATTTTCGGTAACCAATTGCGCATAATCTTTATCTGGGGTGACCATAAAAGTTTTATATCCAGCTTTGTCGGCTTGTACAGAAAGTGTTCCTATTAAATCATCAGCTTCGATTCCGGCAACCTCAATAATCGGGATATTCATCGCCTCTAAAATCTTGTGGATATAAGGTACCGCAATTTTGATAGCTTCAGGGGTCTCCTTTCTATTTGCCTTGTATTCTGGAAAAGCTTCTCTCCTCGCTGTCGAGCCACCTTTATCAAAAGCCACTGCCAAATGATCTGGTTTTTCTCTACGGATTACATCTAATAAAGAATTTGTAAAACCCAATATTGCAGAGGTATCCATCCCTTTAGAATTGATTCTCGGGTTTTTGATTAAAGCGTAATAGCCTCTAAAAATTAAAGCGAAAGCATCGAGTAAGAAAAGTCTTTTTTGTTCTGGCATGAAGTTTAATTTGATAGAAATCAAAATTACAAAAACTTATTTATTGAATCGTTGATATAAAGAAACCAATTATAAACAAAAAAGCACCAACCTAAAGATTGATGCTTTTGAATAAATTATTAGTGTATCTTACTCTACAATAATTTTCTTTATTCCTTTTCCGTTTTCTGAATATAGGTTTAAGATATAAACTCCGCTATCAAAATCACTTATATCTAATTGTGAAGTTTCTGTTGACTCTACTATTTTTTGCCCTAATAAATTAAAGAGTTCTAATTTAATAATATCTAAAGATGAGCTAATATTAATTCTAGATTTTGAAGGATTTGGATAAACATTGGTTTCTGAGTTCAATATTTCATCTTCAACACTTAAAGAAGAAAACATGATGATTTCCATGCCAGATGTTAATCCCAAAAATTCATCTGTTGTACCAGCACCTAGATTAACATTATAAAAACTATCGAACACTCCTGAAAAACCAGTTGCAATCGGGTCGGTATTTAATAATAGGTTCAAGATAGTTTAGGGAAATTTATATCTTTGTAAATTATTGAGAAACAATGAAGAACAAGTATATTTTCCGTTCCCGAATTTCTGAGAAGAAATTTAGACAAATTTTAAAGCTC
>JAQRMW010000272.1 GCA_028599075.1 Urechidicola sp.
TTAATATAAATTGAATCATAGGTAAGGAGCAAGATAGAAAAAAACTAAACATATTTCCAAGCAAAAAAATAAATTGATTAACAAATAGTAAAAGACATAAGACCGCTTCGCTGCAAGACAAAAGATGGAAGACTTCTTTTAGTTATGAAAATGGATTCCCTCTTCTGAGAAAAAGGCAATTCGTGCTTCATTTAGTTTATAGAATAGCTTCAAGTTTTACATTTTTTCAATATATTTATAGAATTCAAAATTATCTAACACTAACGCTACCTACAAACTATGGAAGACTACGGATTTCTATCAATTCTACCTCCACTTATCGCCATTATTTTAGCCCTCAGAACAAAACAAGTTTATATCGCACTCCTATTCGGAATCTGGTTTGCGTGGGTTATTATGAGCGATTGGAATTTCTTAACCGGAACTTTAGCCGCAATTGAAGGGCTTGTAAATGTGTTTAAATCTGCAGGAAATACGAGGACAATTATGTTCAGTGCACTGGTAGGTGCACTTTTATTGTTTGTTCAATATTCTGGTGGAGTTGCAGGTTTTGTTATCCAAATAAATAAATTGATTGATTATTTTGAAAACAAACAAAAAGGATATAGCAGAATTATCGTTCAAGTTTTAGCAATGTTTACTGGAATTTTACTTTTTGTAGAAACGAGTATTAGCTCCTTAACTGTCGGAACTTTATACCGTCCCATTTTTGACAAACTAAAAATTCCTAGAGAAAAATTAGCCTATATCGCCGACTCAAGTTCTGCACCATCTTCCATTTTAATTCCATTTAATGCATGGGGCGCCTTTATTATGGGGTTGCTTTTGACTCAAGGAATTGAGCATCCATTTTCAACATTACTATCTTCAATCAAATATAATTTTTATCCATTAATTGCGATTGTGATTGTATTCATTGTCATTTTTTCTAAGAAAGATATTGGGGCAATGAAGAAAGCCGAAAAACGAACTCGAGAAACTGGTAAGCTATTAAATGACAATGCTACGCCAATGGTTTCTGATGCTATCACATCCTTAGAGCCAAAAGAAGGCATAAAACCAAGAGCATTTAACATGGTCATTCCACTAGCAACAATGGTATTGATGATGCCTTTTTGGCTTGCTTATACAGGTTGGGGAGAAGTAGAAACATATTCTTCATTCGCTAATCATTTATCACAAGCTATTGGACAAGGGTCAGGGTCTTCATCAGTTTTATATTCAGTTATTGCTTCGATATTTGTAGCGATGATTTTATATCGATCTCAAAAAATAATGAAGACTAAAGAAATGGTTGAAATGGTTTTAAAAGGAATCAGCGAGTTGATGCCTTTGGCACTTCTGATGTTATTAGCCTTTGCAATTAGCGATGCTTGTGGTCAATTAGGAACAGGTGAGTTTGTTGCTAATTGGTCTAAAGATTGGTTGCGTCCAGAATTTTTACCAGCAGTAGTTTTTGTAATTAGTTCATTCATCGCATTTTCTACCGGAACTTCTTGGGGAACTTTTGCTATCATGTTGGCAATTTCGATTCCGATGGCAAACATACATGGTACAGAATTAACACTTGTGATTGCTGCAACTTTGGGTGGAGGAATTTTCGGCGACCATTGTTCGCCCATATCTGACACCTCCATTATTTCCTCTATGGCATCGGCGAGTGACCATATTGATCATGTAAAAACACAACTACCTTATGCTCTAATTGGAGGTGCAATTTCAACGGCGCTTTATTTAATCATGGGCTTTATGTCTGTTTAAAATTAATGTGATGTTTAAAAAAGTATTATTTTTCTTCGGTTTCATTTTGATTTTGACTGGTTGTAAATCAGCAAAAATTACCAAAGAAATCAATAACCATTTGGATACTGATTTTTATGAAAATCAATTCTCAGGATTATTGGTTGTCAATCCAAAAACAAAAGACACCATTTTTAACCAAAATTCTGATAAGTATTTTTCGCCAGCAAGCAACACAAAAATTGTGACGTTGTTTACTGCTTTACAAGTTTTACCAGATTCTATTCCTGCATTTAAATATGCTGTTGACAAAGATACAATCACAATTCTAGGAACAGGAGATCCGAGTTTTTTACACAATTATTTTATGGATAGTACTGCTTTAAATTTAGCTCATAATTATGCAAAAGTAAATATCCTCATCAATAATATTACTGATGAAAAATTAGGCCCAGGTTGGGCGTGGGAAGATTATGACACTTATTTTAGTCCGGAACGGAGTGCTTTTCCTATGTATGGAAATGTAGTTACCATCAGTAATAAAGATAGTCTGTTGGTTTACCCATCAATTGTAAAAAACAAAGTGCAGTATTCTGAAACAGAGCGTCCAAGAAAATTGGATAAGAATGAATTCTATTACAATCCAAAAAGTAAAAGAGAACGAGAAATTCCGTTTGTTACTGACTCTACAATGATTGTGAAATTATGGCACGAGTTGCTACCTAATAAAGTTACGGTTAAGAAGTATCAAGGAGAAAAAATGGAAGCAATTGCTTATAGCATACCATCAGATTCATTATACAAGAGAATGATGCAAAAAAGTGACAATCACTTAGCAGAACAAATGTTGCTGCTAGCGTCATCAACTTTATCTGATACTTTAAGTTCTAAGAACATGCGAAAATTTGTTTTAGAAAATCAATTGGGTAGTTTAAAGCAACAACCAAGATGGGTAGATGGGTCTGGATTGAGCAGGTATAATCTTTTTACACCCATGTCATTTGTACAAATTCTTTCAAAATTATATGCTGAAATTCCGCAAGAAAGACTGTTTGATATTTTTCCTGCTGGAGGAGAATCTGGAACTATAAAAAGATATTATCACGGAAAAGAGGCTCCGTATATTTATGCAAAATCAGGAACTTTTAGTAATAATTATTCGTTGAGTGGTTACTTGATTACAAATTCTGGAGAGGTCCTTATTTTTAGTTTTATGAATAACCATTACCGAAAATCATCTACAGAAATTAAAAAACAGATGCAAGTTGTTTTAGAGTATCTAAGAGATAATTATTAAAAAAGATAAAAGACCGCTTCGTTGAAAGACTAAAGATGTAAGACTTGATGACTAAATCTTTTTCGGAGTTTCTTTAAATTGTTGATTTTTTGTTGCCTCTTTTACTGCATCTAAAAAATCTTTTTCTGGGTCGGTTTTTTCAGTTCTATAGCCATCATCTATTTCTAGCCACAAGTCATGGCCTTCAAAATTGGTGTATTCAAAATGTCCTATTAAATAATCAATCGCGTATTTATCAGCTAAATAATTCACCAACATAATATTTGATTTTAATTGAGCATCAGTTAACGGAACCTCATCTGTACCACCTACATTTTCAATTCCGATAGCGCAATGATTCAAACCAATAACATGTCTTGCCATGGTTTGTTCTGGTAATAATCTGTATATAGTCCCGTCTAAATCCACCAAGAATTGTGAGGATACATTTAGCCCACTCACACTTTTAATATCTGGCCTCCAATTTGGTAAAGTTGAATTATTAAACGCATCAAATGATTTTTCTAAGGTCGGAATTGCAGTCCAATGCACCACAATCATTTTTGGTATTATATAAGGTTCTACCTGATCTAAGCCATATCGTTCAGACAAATATTCCAATGTCAATTCTTTTCTTTGTTCATCCCACACAATGGGCTTGTCAATAATTTTAATTGAATTTCCACAAGAAATCAAAAATAAAAAGCTGATGTAAAAAATAATATTCTTCATAATCTGATGATTTTACTTTTGCTACATTTTGTTGCAATTTAGTTAATTATCGTATAATTTACTGCAAATTATTCAGTAATTTTATCCCTTTAAAAAAACAATTATTATGAAGTTGATTTTAAAACCTTACGAGCTAAAGTTAAAACATACATTTACCATTTCTAGAGAATCTATTGATGTGCAACCATCTCTGATTGTTGAGTTAAAAAATGGAGACATCTCTGGATATGGAGAAGCAACATCAAATCCATATTACAACAAAACAGTTCCTGTAATGATAAATGATTTACTTGCTGTTAAAAATATCATTGAAGAAAATTCAGATTTAACACCTGAAGATTTTTGGGCAAAAATGCACCCTCATTTAAAACACGATATGTTTGCTTTATGCGCCCTAGATTTGGCTTACAATGATTTATATGCTCGAAAAAAAGGAAAGAAATTATATGATTTATGGGGATATGATATTAGCAATAACCCAATGACAGATTATACAATTGGCATTGCATCCGTAGAAAAAATGGTTGAGAAAATGAAGGAATTACCTTGGCCAATTTATAAGATAAAGCTGGGCACCAAAGAAGATATTAAAATAGTAACCGAACTCAGAAAACATACTGATGCTATTTTTAGAATAGATGCCAACTGTGGTTGGAGTGTTGAGGAAACACTTAAAAATGCAATTGCATTAAAAGAATTAGGTGTTGAGTTTTTAGAACAACCCATAAAAGCTGATGCTTGGGATGACCATAAAGAAGTGTATCAAAAATCGGTGTTACCAATTATTGCTGATGAGAGTTGCCAAATAGAAGCTGATGTCGCCAAATGCCACAACAATTTTCATGGTGTAAATGTAAAGTTGGTCAAATGTGGTGGACTTACTGCTGCAAGAAGAATGTTGAATGAAGCGAAAGATTTAGGGATGAAAAGAATGGTGGGCTGCATGACAGAATCTTCAGTAGGCATATCGGCAATTGCACATTTATTACCGCTACTAAATTATGTTGATATGGATGGTGCAATTTTGCTAGCAGAAGATATTGCAACAGGGGTTACGTTAAACAATGGAGTTGTAAACTACAGTAACCTCAACGGAACTGGAGTAACTTTAATTTAATTTTTGATGGAAGTTAATCAATTCCCAAATAGGACTATTAACATTAATGGTAAAGAATTTCTCTATTTTGGAGGAACCTCTTATTTAGGAATGTCGTTACAACCTGAGTTTCAAAAACAACTTTTTGAGAATATTAAAAAGTGGGGAGTATTTTATGGAAGCTCTCGTAAGTCGAATATTCAGTTAAGTGTTTACGAAGAGTTTGAAACTTATTTTACTAAGTTTATTGGAGCTGAAAAATGCGTGACCGTTTCATCTGGTATGTTGGCAGGAAAGTTAACAATTGATTTTTTAGAAAAAGAAAACCTACAGTTTTATCACTATCCAAAAACACATCCTGCAGTTATAAATAAAAACAGTTTGTCTTTATTTGTTGATGAAACATTGAATCCACGATTAACAAATTCTATTGATGAAGAAATTGTGATTTCTGCGGATTCTATATTAGCATTGGAAGTGACACCAACTTCATTCGATTTTTTAAATAAAATTTCTACCTCAAAAAAAGTTACCTTGGTTATTGATGAATCTCATAGTTTGGGAATTATTGGCAAGAATGGTAAAGGAATTTTTAACTCAATTCAACATCCAACAATTGGAAGAAAAATCATGATTTCATCTTTAGGAAAAGCTTTGGGAATTCCGGGAGGAGTCATTGCATCTGATAAAGAATTTATAAATGGACTTACGAATGATGCTAATTTTGTTTCGGCATCTGGAGCAAGTCCTGCACATTTAGCAACTTACTTAGAAGAGCAAGATTTGTATAATCAACAAAGAAAAAAATTACAACATAATTTAGATTTTCTTTTTAAAGAAGGATTGGGTACTACTTTTAAATATCACCCTGATTATTCTGTAATCTATTCTGATAATCCAGACATTTATCAACAATTATTTAATAAAGGAATAGTAATCACTAACTTTAAATATCCTACCTACAAAAACTTTATGAGCAGAATTGTAATTACAGCAAATCATACCTTTGATGATTTGAAAACCTTAAAACACCAATTGAAAAAGTAGTTACAAACATTTGTATAGAATCACATTTACACTTGAAAAACAAATTTTAAAACAAAAAAGTTCCCTTTATCATATTCAATAAAGGGAACATTCTATTCAAATAACTAATTTAATTTTTAATTATCCCACCATACAGGTGCTGTTGGTTCTTGCTGATTTGCTGCAACATTCTCTGGGTTTCTTAAAGATTCACTACTTGGATATGTAGCTCTTCTAAACCATTGATTAGGAAAATCTCCTTCATTGTGATCGGCACGTAATTCTAAATCTGTAAAAACCTGATTAGAAAAATCGTATCTTCTTAGGTCAACAAATGTTTCTGGATTTAAGAAATTTGCAATGTACTTTTCTCTCATAATATTATGCAACATAATTGCTCCTTCTCCAACATTAACAGATACATCTCCCATGTAGTCACTACCATCAATTCCTAGTTTATCCATGTTTGCCATGATACCATTCATATAAGCACTATATCCATCAGATGAAATCCCTACGGTGGCTTCGTTAGCACCTGCAGCTAACATTGTAGCTTCTGCCTTAATAAACATAGCCTCTGCGTAAGTAATTAATGTTATTGGTGCATTTGCGTTGGTATAAAACCCTTCGGCTCTAAAATCTGTATTACCACTTGAACCATCACCTGATAATCCATCTCCTCCATTCACATAGCCTTTATAAATACCACTTCCGTCTGCTGTTTCTGCATACTCTGGTAATCTTGGGTCCATAGAAATCATGCCATCCAAAAATGGATAAGAAGTACCGTCCATAAGACTCACTAATTGATTGCTAATTTTATCATGATCATTTCCTGTATTTTTTGCCAATACCTCTCTGGCATACCATGGATTTAAATTTTGCTCATTATAAAATATTTGAAAATCATCAGAATTTGACTCAAACCCATTTGCAATACTTGCAAGCACATTATTACCAGTACTAACTGAACCGTTTATTTTAGATAAATGCAATTCATATCGCGCCTTTAAAGTATACGCGGCTCTTAACCATTTATCCATGTCTCCATTGTAAATTATATCCTCACTCCCAACTAAAAACCCAGAAGAATCAGAACTTTCTAAAGCGCTAATCGCACTATTAAGCAATGCAAATATTTCATCATAAATTGCTTGTTGTCCGTCAAAGGTTGGTGTTAGATTAGCTGCTCCTTGAAGAGCATCAGAATATGGAATGTTATCATAACTATCTGTAGCAATACCCAAATTAACTGCTTTTAAAATATTGGCAACTGCAGCGTAATGCGTTGCATTTTCTACTGCTGCTTTTTCTAAAATAACATTTAAATTTGGCAATGCATATAAATATACTCTGCTCCAAACACTTGAAACTGAAGTTGGCCCTCCTGAGGTGCCTCCGTCTCCTGTAAAGTTTTGTGCATATTTATTAAACCCTCTTGCTGCCCAATATTGTCCATTAATTGTATGGACTAGAACTGGAGCTAATAAATCCTTCATACCAACTTGGTCATAATCTGCTGCACCAGATGGTCTGTTTACTTCAAAATACTCGTCACTACAAGCACCTATGGTTATAAGTAGTGTTACTAGTATTGTTTTAATTATATATTTTTTCATCATTTTCTATTTTTAAAATCCAACTTTAACACCAAAAGAATAGCTCACTGATAAAGGAACGTTTAATCCTGTATATCCATAAATATTAGATCCTGCACTAAACGAATTACTTTCTGGATCGAATCCTTTAAAAGGGGTCCACAAAATAATATTGCTTGCACTACCAAATAAAGATAAGTTATCCATACCTAGTTTATCTAAAACATTTCCTGTAAAATTATAAGTCAAGCCTATATTTCTAAGTTTTACCCAAGAAGCATCTTGTAATAAAACTTCAGAAGCACTGTTGTAGTTATTAAAATCTCTATAATAACTATTTGCTGTAATCATCAATGGTTGTGTATTTGCTGTAAACCCACCATTTCCATCATCCATCATTCCGTCAAGAACTCTTTCTTGATCACGGAATTCTGTCTCTTTTAAATTACCATTTCTCAATGCGTTTCTAAACCCTCTATCATAAATATCTCCACCTTCTTTCCATTCAATTAAAAAGTTAAGGTTGAAGTTTTTATAGGTTAATACTTGCTCAAAAGAAACAATAAAGTCAGCTAAAGCATTCCCAACTTTTACCATTTCATTAGTTCCAGTATAGTAGAATCCAGAATTATCAGAACCTGTAACTACCCATTTCCCATCAGAACCAACATAACGTTCTCCTGAAGGAACAGTTTGGAATACCCAACCATATAGTTGCCCTAATGGATCACCAACTTTAGATTTAGCTGTAATTCTATCTCCAAAGAAAACAATCTCTTCAGTATCACCTGGTAATTTGGTAATCTTACCATCCATAGTTGTAAAGTTAACTATAGATTCCCATTTAAAGTTTTCGGTTTTAATAACATCTCCACTAATTAACAATTCATGACCCCAAGTTTCAAAGTCTCCTGTGTTTGAAACATAACTAGAAAGTCCTGAAGAGAATGCTGTACCAGCAGCAAAAATTTGATCAGAAGTTTTTGATTTATAATAAGCGTAATCAACTCGAACACGATCATTTAAAAATCTTAAATCAGTCCCAATTTCAAATGAACCTACCCTTTCTGGTATGATGTCAGAATCTCCTTCTCTAGTCGATAAACGATATCCTCCTGTACCGTCAAAAGGGAAGTTTTGGTCTGGAATAAAATACCTACCCAACTCTCCAAAGTTTGGTCCTTTTCCAACCTCAGCATAAGAAGCTCTTACTTTACCAAAAGTTAAGATATCATTCTCTGGTATTAAATCATGAAATACATAAGATCCACTAATTGATGGATAAAAGAAACTATTACTGTCAGAATCAACTAAAACTGATGTCCAGTCATTTCTTCCTGTTACAGATAAAAATAATTTATTTTTATATCCAACTTTTAATTCACCAAACAACCCAACATCTCTTAGTCGAGTTTCAGTAGCATTTCCAAAAATATTAGATGTATTAGAAACATCATTGATACCAGGAATATTTAATCCCTCTCCACGGACATACATATAATTTCTTTTTCGGTCTTGTACACTATGACCTACTAATAATGAAGATGTAAAATCTTCACCAAAATCTTTGGTAAAAGTTACTAATAAGTTAGACTCTAGACCTGTGTAATTAATATTGTCATTTACAACAAAACCTCCTACTTGTGTACCAGTATCTAAATCTGGCGGTACAAAACGGTTTCTTACATCAGAATAATTATCAACCTGTGCAGAATAAACAACATTTACCCATTCTTTCGGATTCCAATTAACACTCATATTTGCAATCCAACGATTCAATTTGTTCTGTAAATTACTTGTTTCTAAAAAGTATCTTGGATTATCGATAATCCCCTTGGAATAGTTCTTTTGGGTTCCATCAGGTAATTGATAATCATTGATCGGATATGTTGAAGACCAATACGATAAAGAACTAAATACTGATTTATCTCCACCATTGGTTCTGCTACCGCTAGAATTTGTATAGGAAACAGAAGTATTTAAACTCAAATTATCTGTAATTTGATATCCTCCTTTAAATCTAAAATTCAGTTTGTCATAATTTGTATTTGGCATTACACCACTGTCCTTATTAGAACCAACAGAGAAAAAATAATCTAGTTTTTCATTGGCTCCACTAAGATTAAAGTTCACTTGGGTGTTAACACCTGTTTCAAATAAATCATAAGGGCTATAAAAACGATCATTTGTTAAATCAACCACAGTTCCATCAGACTGTGTAAATGAATCATCCGTAAATGGCACACCCCAAGAATAGAATGCAAATCCATAATCATCATAACCATCGTCAGCATCATCATTGATAATTGCTCCTGGTCTTTTTGATGTACGATGACCTTCACGAAAAGTCTTCTGCAATTCTGGTGTTTTTTCAATATTTCTAAAAGTAGAAGATACGGTTAAATTAATTTTTGGCTTTCCAAGTTTACCCTTTTTAGTAGTAATCACGATTGCACCATTGGCTGCTCTAACACCATAAAGTGCTGTTGCTGCTGCTCCTTTCAAAACATTATAGGTTTCAATATCTTCAGGGTTAATATCGCCTGCTCTGTTAGAAAAACCAAATTGACCAATACTGCCATCAACAGCATTTGACCCTGCACTTGGTAACAATTCACTACCTCCTGTAGTTTGATTATCTATTGCAATACCATCTACAATAATTAAAGGTTGGTTTGACCTTCCTGGATTTACAGATGTCATACCTCTAATTAAAATATCAATTCCACCTGCAGCAGAACCAGAGGTATTTTGAATTCTCAAACCTGCCACACGACCTTGTAAAGCACCAACGGCACTTACTTGACCTGACATGTTTAGGTCTTCTGTTTTTACTTGGGTAACGGAGTACCCTAATTCTTTTGTAGATTTAGTAATCCCAAAAGCAGTTACTACTACCTCATCTAATTGAGTAGCGTCTTCTTCTAGGGTAATATCATGAGTTGTACCTGTTACGGTAATTTCTTGATTTTTAAACCCTAAAAATGAAAAAACCAATACATCTCCTTGCGAGGCATTGATTTCATAATTTCCATCAAAATCACTTGATGTTCCTGTGTTTGTTCCTTTAACTTGAATGCTTACTCCAGGTAATACAGCACCATCAGCATCACTAACAGTACCGGATACCGTGAGATCTTGTGCAAATAGAAAAGTAATTGTAGTAAAAAATGCAAGAAAAGAAAGCGTAATTTTTTTTCTCATAATTAAATTAAATTAGTTATGCGTAAATATATAAAAACAATTATTGTTTTTATTATTTTTGCAATGAAAACTTGTAATTAATTTTATTTTGCAACTAATTATTAAGAATAATAATGTTTAATATAAGTTTATTATGACACTTCACAAACAATTAAAATTACTTCTTGTCTTTTTAATTTTTTCACAAATTGCAAATTCGCAAATAAATAAAGTACATGAATTTAGGGGTGTTTGGATTGCCACAGTTAAGAATATAGATTGGCCAAGTTCAAAGAACTTGAATACAAATCAGCAAAAGAAGAAATTATAAAACTTCTAGACACTTTTAAAAGTTTAAACTTTAATGCTGTTATTTTTCAAATTCGCCCAGTAGCTGATGCTTTTTATAATTCGAAGTATGAGCCTTGGTCAGAATATTTAACTGGTGAAAAAGGAGTAGAGCCTATACCTTATTATGATCCTCTGGCTTTTATAATAAGCGAAACTCATAAAAGAGGCATGGAGTTTCATGCTTGGTTAAACCCATATAGAGCAGTGGTTGATTATAAGGAGTCAAATTCTACTGGATTAAACTTAATTGATGAAAATCCTGAGTGGTTTGTAAATTATGGTAAAAACAAATATTTTGATCCTGGCATCCCAGAAGTTAGGACATATACAAATAAAGTTGTTGCTGATATTGTTCAAAATTATGATATTGATGCCATTCACTTTGATGATTATTTTTACCCTTATAAAATTGTAGGTGAAGAATTTCATGATGAGAATTCATTTAAGAAATATGGAGGTAATTTTCATCCTAACAATCTAGATGATTGGAGGCGAAATAATGTTAACCTAATTATTGAAGAACTTGCAATAACCATTAAACAAATAAAGCCATGGGTACAATTTGGAATTAGCCCATTTGGGGTTTGGAGAAATAAAAGTACAGACCCGCTTGGTTCTGATACAGAAGCTGGACAAACTAATTATGATGATTTATATGCCGACATATTACTTTGGCTAAAAAACGATTGGTTAGATTATGTATTACCTCAAGCCTATTGGTATATTGATCATGAAAAAGCTAACTACAAAACAATTGCAAAATGGTGGGCGGAAAATTCATATCAAACCAATGTATATTTAGGGCAAGGTGTCTATAAATTAAATAATGAAAAAATTAACGAGGCTTGGACAAAAACCAATCCAACTGAAATTGGAAAACAAATAGATTTAAACAGATCAATACCTGAAATACAAGGGAATGTATTTTTTAGTGCAAAAACGTTTTTAAAAAATACGCTTAACATCAATAATGAATTAAAGGGTCGCTATTTCCAAAACCCAATACTTCCTCCAATTAGTATTAAAAACAATAATCAATTTCCTGAACCTGTTTTTGATGTAGAAATACAAAAGCTAAAAAAGAGAACTTATCGTTTGAGGTGGAATTCAATGCCAGAAAATAAAGAAAAAGAGGCTGTTAAATTTTTAGTTTATCAATTTGATACGGACGAAAAAATAGATTTTGAAAATAAATCAAAAGTAATTTCTCTTACTGGAGAAAACCATATATACATTAATAAAGAGCAATTAAGAAATGCTTCTCTGTTTGTTATCATTGCTGTAAACAGAAATAACAACACAAGTAAACCGGTAAGAATAGAAAGGTAATTTATTCTTGTATTTTAATTCCAAATAATGGATTTATTTTCAAATGACGGATCACAACAAAACTAGGGATTGTACAAATCATTACCCAAATAAAGAAATTTTTATATCCAATTATTTCTTGTAACCAACCAGATGCCATTCCTGGAATCATCATTCCTAATGCCATTAAACCAGTACAAATAGCATAGTGCGCTGTTTTATTTTTGCCTTCAGCAAAGTAAATCATATATAGCATAAACGCTGTAAACCCAAACCCATAACCAAACTGCTCAACTGCAACACTTGCCGCTACCAACCAAATATTTTCAGGAGTGTAAATTGACAAATAAACATAAGTAATGTTTGGAAGGTTAATAGCTAGTGTCATCCAAAAAATCCAATATTTTAATCCTTTTCTTGATGCACACCATCCTCCAATAATTCCACCTACAGTTAAAAAGATGATTCCGATAGTTCCATAAATTAATCCAATATCTCCAGTCGTTAATCCAAGACCTCCGGCTTCTCTAGACTCTAATAAAAAAGGCGATGCAATTTTTACTAACTGACTTTCTCCTAATCTAAATAGCAAAATAAAAGCAATGGCTAAGCGAGCATCCTTCTTTTTGAAGAAACTAGTGAATGTATTTACAAATTCTTTAACAATACTTTTACCTTCTGCAACAGCAATATCAGCTGCTGGTTTTGGAATTGCAAATCGGTGATACACTACAAATAGGACAAATAATCCGGCTAAAACGAAAAAGGTTACAGACCAAGCAAACGGAATATTTCCTGAAAGCCCTTCAAAAGAGGTCATAACTGTAGTTTCTAATTTTGGGTCTGCCTGAATCAGAATCCAAGCTTGCTTATTCCAATTTTGATTTGTAAAAGTTAATCGTTGTCCATTAACTAAGGTTAAATTTTTATCTCCTTTTTTTCGATCCAAATTTAAAACAACTGTTTCATCAACATCTGGAGGAGATGACAATCTTACTCCAATCAATGCAAGATTCCCTTGAAAACTTCCCACATTATTTACTTTATCATCATTTCCAAATAGTTCTTTTAAATTTTCTTTTAAAGGGTCAGATACATTAATGCCCCACCAAGAAGTAGATTGCACTATTTCTTTTTCTTTTATTAAAAATGCATTTTCAATATTAGATTCTTGCGCCCAATTTTTAATACTATCTGCTTTTCCAGATTTAAGTTTATTAAGTCCCAGGTTAACTTCTGAATTACTTAATACAAAATAAGTTTCTCCTTCTTTTACATTAAAATCTGGTTCTTCGAAAGGGATATTCCATTCTGTTTTTTCTGGTTGTGTAGTTACCGAAAATGATACGGGTTCTAATCCTGAAGATGATTCTATAAATCCTGCCAAAATAATAAGTAAGCCTTGGCCAGTTATCATCGAGAGTCTATAAAAAGTACTTCTGATTCCTATAAAATATGCTTGCTTGTGCTCATTTAAACCAATCATATAAAATCCATCTGCTGCAATGTCGTGCGTAGCAGAACTAAATGCTAACAACCAAAAAAATGCGAGCGTAAGTTTAAAAAATCCAGGAGCGGGTATCGTCAAAGCCACACCTCCAAGGCCAGCGCCTATTAGCAATTGCATAATTAAAATCCACCATCGTTTGGTTTTAAATAAATCTACAATAGGGCTCCAAAAAGGTTTTATTACCCAAGGTAAGTAGAGCCAACTTGTATATAATGCAATATCTGTATTAGAAATTCCAAGCCGCTTATACATAATTACAGAAACTGTCATTACAACAACATAGGGTATTCCTTGAGCAAAATAAAGTGTTGGAATCCATGACCAAGGCGAAGTTGATTCTCCTTTAATGTTGTTGTTTTTCATAATATCAGTTCATATAATTAATCTTATTCATAAATTAAATACTTATTTCTAATTGTTTTGTAGCTATCAAGTCCATCTTTCCAAGTTGCTCTAATCTCTTCTGCACTTAATCCTTGTTCAATTTGTTTTTGAAGCTTCTCAGTTCCTGCTAGTTTTATAAAAAATTGATTGTAAAACTGTACATCTGAAGTGTTTTTTTTATGAGTATTATAAAACTCAACTAGCCATTTTAGGTTGACCTTATTTTGTGGGGTAATCTCTGACAAGTCATATCCATAGCAAATTTTATCTTGATGTTTTGGGTGCTTTGCGCCATTATTTGGTTTTGGGGTGAACTGATATTCAAAATCCGCAACCTGATAATTTGGAGAACCTACAATTTGAAATTGCTTGTCTGTTCCTCTACCAATACTTACATCTGTGCCTTCGAAAAAACAAAGGCTTGCATATAAATCAATAGATTGGTCATTTGGTAAATTTGGTGATGGTTTTATCGGTAAACTATATAAAGTTTGATGAGTATAATTTTTAACAGGAATTACCGTAATATCACATTGCACACCTCCTTCTAACCATTTTTCGCCATTTATCATTTTGGCATATTCACCAATGGTCATTCCATGAACAATTGGTACAGAATGCATCCCAACAAAGCTTTTATATTCCTTTTCTAAAATAGGTCCGTCGATATAATGTGCATTCGGGTTTGGTCTGTCTAAAATTAATAGTGGAATGTTTGCTTCAGCACAAGCTTCCATCACATAATGTAAGGTTCCAATATAGGTATAGAATCTAACGCCAACATCTTGTATGTCATAAATAACAACATCAATGTCTTGTAACATTTTGGGTGATGGTTTTCTGTTTTTACCATAAAGAGATGTTATAGGCAAACCTGTTTTTGTATCTATACCATCATACACATGTTCTCCAGCATCAGCCTTTCCTCTGAATCCATGTTCTGGAGCAAAAACTTTAGAAACAATAATATTTCTTGCTAGTAGTGTATCAACTAAATGGGCATAAGTTGAATCCCTTTTAAAAATAACACTGGTTTGATTTGCAACTATTGCAACTTTTTTATCCTTGAGAATAGAAATATATTTTTCAGTCTGATTTGCCCCAACAACAATTGAAACATCCTTTTTAGAATTGGTGTTTCCATTTATTGCTCGATTATTTTCTTTGCAATTACATGAATATAGCCCAAAAACAATAAGTAAAACTAAAAATTTGGCTAGTGTAAGTTTCATTGATGTAATACTATTTGATTATACTTTTAACTATTTTTCTAATTGACTTGTCAGTTCCTGTCGAGAAGCAGATGTGGACTACTTTCTCGACATTTCCCGATTTACATCGGTAGAACCTGACAATAAATTCAACAATTATTATTAATCACAATTACTAATTTTTGAATTCAGATTTTATTATTTTAATTGCTCCTTGATTTCCTTTTCTATCTTCTACTTTTATAATATACATTCCGTTTGATAAACCGCTTAAATCAAAAGTGTTTTGTGTTGGATTCAATTCTAAAACTTTTTGACCAACAACATTATAAATCCCAATTTTACTTAATTCAATATTATTAGAAAATGAAATAAATTGATTCGTTGGATTTGGATATACTTTTAAATTATCAGCTAATAAATTATCTTCAACAGATGCTGTGCCATTAAATTTTGTGTCTATCAAATTCCAAAGCTCTGGTCTTGTACCATCATAATTTAATGCCCAAATGCCTACTCCACCAAGGTTATTACTTATTGCCAAATCATATTTTTTTTCAATACTTAAATCATCATCTGCCCAAACTTGATTCCAATCTGCTCCATCATGCCAACGATACCAAGGCGATTGAAAATCAGCATTCCAAAAACTTTCATTTCCTGCATCGTTAACTTCGGTAACGGTATTTTTAAATCGAGTTGAACTCACATATGAAGTGATTGTAGCTTCTGCATCACTAGTGGCAGTTTTCCAATGTTGACCATAATAAGGAACTGCTAAAACTAATTTTTCTGGATTATTTGCAGTAGGTACAGCGTAAGTTCCTGTTTCAATCGTTCTGGTTACAAAACGCTTCCAAGAAGTGTGATGAGTTAAAGGAGCAACAGCACCTGTTTCTGTACTAAACGAGCCTGTATAATCATAAGCCATTACAATTAAATAATCAACAGCAGCAACTAAATCTTCAATAATCCAACCGCCCCAATTTACTGCGGGACCATCAAAAGAAACTTCATATCCTGTACCTAATTCGGTATGAATATAGGTAGTTAACTCAGACATAAATGTATTTAACTCAGCACCTCTGTGAGCACTTGTCATTCCTTCAAAGTCAATATTAACTCCATCTAAATTTGCTGCTTGAATAATACTTTTTACATTGGCAAAAAACGTGTCTCTTTTACTTGTATTGGTTAACAATTCCCAGACTACAGCATCTGCGTCATCTGCTCCGCCAAAGTTAACAACTGTCATTACAACTTTAACACCTTGTGCATGTGCAGCATTAATCTCGGTAGCCCATGACCAACCTGCTGGAGTGCTAACTGAGGCATCTAACTGCACCAAAAAGTCAAAGCAAGCTAAATGAGAAAGTAAGTTATATTGAATATTACTATGCGCACCACTACTTTGCTCCCAATATGGTAAGAATCCAAATACTTTTTTTGATAAGGTATTTGATTCTCTACTCTGTATCGGAATTATAGCGTCATAATTTCCTCTGTTTTGAGAAGTTGTATTATCTAACTTTCCAAACTCTTCTTTTTGTACTTGATGTACTCCCTTAGTTTCTTCTTGCGAAAAAGAAGTTACTGTCAAAAGTATTAGTAAAAGAGTAACAATATTGTGTAGTTGTTTTTTCATATCTAATAGTTTTTGATTTTTAAAAATGATATCTCACAAACGCCTCCATGGCCGCATAATTTGCCAAACCAAGCGCATGGTATTTATCAGCAGTTAATCTGTTTCTGTCTTCAACCCGCACCCAAAACTCTCTAGCATCGTCTCCTTGAAACATCACTCCATCTTTTTGAGATTGGTGATAAAAAATAGCATGACGCTTTTTTAATACCTGGTCTGGGCTCATAGGTACTGCCATTTCAATTTCATGAGATTCCCATTCATGCCAAGCTCCTCTATATAACCATACCCAACAATCATCCATAAACGGTTTTGATTTTAAATTATCAAGTGCCATAAAAATAGCATCCAAACAAACTTTGTGTGTACCATGTGGATCTGCCAAATCACCAGCAGCATAAATTTGATGTGGTTTAATTTCTTCAATTAAATTGGCAACAAGATTTATGTCTTCATCTGTTAAGTTTTTCTTTTTCACCGTTCCTGTTTCATAAAAAGGTAAATCTAAAAAATGAACAAATTCGTCCTCTAAACCAACATATCTTGTTGCGGCATAAGATTCTGATCTTCGTATCAAGCCTTTTAAATTTTGGACTTCTAATGTATCTATCTCATTATTTTTCTTTTGACTCAGAAAATCAATAATCGTATTTGTACTACTTGAATTGTTATTTAAAGACTGAGCAATTTCAGCAAACTTCAATGCTTCTTCATCAGATACTGCAATATTTCCTGAGGTTTGATACGCAACATGCACCTCATGTCCTTGCTCAACTAATCGGTCAAAAGTACCTCCCATAGAGATAACATCATCATCTGGGTGAGGGCTGAATATGATTACTCGCTTTTTTTCTGGAGTTGCCCTTTCTGGTCTATTAGAATCATCTGCATTAGGTTTACCTCCTGGCCAACCAGTAATAGTACTTTGTAACTTATTAAACATTTTAATGTTTAAATCATAGGCTGTTCCTTGGTCAGATAACAAACCAGACATTCCATTTTCGTTGTAATCTTTGTCTGTTAATTTTAAGAATGGCTTATTTAACAACTCGCTCAACCAAACAATTGCTTTAGATTTTAATGCTTCTGTCCAAATAGGAGAAGCTACCAACCACGGTGTTTTAATTCGTGTTAATTCAGAAGATGCACCCTCATCTAAAATAAATGTAGTATTTGGATGTTCTTGTAAATAAGTTGCAGGAACTTGCGATGTAATTTCACCTTCAATCGTTTTTTTAAGAATATCAGCCTTATTAGCACCCCAACCAAGCAATACAATTCTTTTTGCTTTTTTTACGGTTCCAATACCCATAGTAATTGCTTTTCTCGGAACATTATCAATTCCTAAAAAGGCAGGAGCTGCATCTACTCTTGTAATATGATCTAAGGTAATATTTCTAGTTCCAGAATTTATATGAGATCCAGGTTCGTTAAAACCGATATGTCCTGTTCTACCAATTCCTAATAATTGAAAATCCAATCCGCCGGCATCTTTCATTTTCAATTCATAGTCAATACAAAACTGATACAACTCTTCATTACTTATTTTACCGTTAGGAATATGTACATTTTCTGGGGCAATATCTACATGATCAAAAAGATGTTGATGCATAAAATAATGATAACTCTGAATGTTCTCTTTATCCATTGGCAAGTATTCATCTAAGTTAAATGAAATCACATTTTCAAAACTCAAACCTTCTGCTTGGTGCATTCTTACCAACTCTTCATATACCTTTATTGGCGATGATCCTGTTGCTAAACCTAATACACAGTTGGCATTTGTTTTCTGCTTTTCTCTAATCAGATTTGCAATTTCTTGCGCCACTAGAATTGATGCATCATTTGATGATTCGAAAATGACATTGTGAATTTTTTCAAAGCGCGTGTCTTCAAACATCCCCGCTGCTCTGTAACTTATATCTTTTAATTTGTTCTTAGCATCCATTTTATTTTGCTTTAATTGTGTTGTTGTGTTTATATTTCTAATCCGAGTCCTACTTTAAACTCATTGTTTATTGATGCTGGTAATTTCCCGTTTGCAGTTGTTTTACCTAAAATTATTTTAGCCGAAGCCCGTTGCGCTTCTTTAGTGTTTTCATAAGACACCACTATAGACTCTATATTTTAAAAGTTAGATTTGCTAGACAATACTGACTTGCAAAAACATCTAATATCACTTTATTGTTTTTAGAAATTTTTTCTATCCACTGCAATTCTTCATTATTAAGCTGTCTTATTTTTCTAAAATTACGTTGATGAAACCCTATGATTACTATATCATATTTTGTTAAATCTTTAAGAGTTTTATCTAGTGACTCTCTTTCTAATTTTGTTACTTCTATTTGTGGATATAAAGCAGCTAAAAATTCTTTATTAGACCCATCTCCAAAATTTAGATACGCAATTTTTTTAACTGTATCTGCAATAGGTAATACTGCATCTTCATTTTTAATAACTGTAATAGCTTCTTTGATTACTGTATTGTATAAAGATTTGTCTATATCACTATTTAAATATTGAATAAGATTTGTAATCTCTATTGGTTCATAATTATTAAGGTTTACTTCATATTTTGATCTTAATATTTTCTTAACAGAATGGCTCAAGCGCTCTTCTGTAATCTCATTATTATTATACGCTTCTATAATTTTAGATATCCCTTTCGGGGCATTTTCGGTAAACACTAATACATCATTACCTGCTTTAAAAGCTGCCAGATCAACATCCCCAGGTTTTTTGTAATCTGCTGCACCCTTCATATTTAATGCATCAGTAAAAATCAACCCTTTATAATTTAATTTCTCTTTTAATAATTCGGTTGTGATTTTATAAGATAATGACGAAGGCAATCCATCAGCACTTTCTAAACTCGTTACATTTAAATGTGCCACCATTACACTAGCCATTCCATTTTCAAAAACCTGTTTAAAAGGATATAATTCAACCGAATCAATTCTTTGCGCATCAAATGAAATTGTAGGTAATGTTTTATGTGAATCTGTTGAAGAATCTCCATGTCCTGGAAAATGTTTAGCACAAGCCATTACTCCTTCACTTTGCATTCCCTTTGTAAATGCAATGGATTTTTCGGCAACATTATATTTGTCTTCGCCAAAAGAACGCACTCCAATAATTGGGTTTTTTGGATTTGTGTTGATATCAACTACAGGTGCAAAGTTTACATGTATACCAAGTCGCTTACAATGTTTCCCTATTTGCTGCCCAATTTGCATGATTAAATCATTGTTTTGAACAGCACCCAATGTCATGTTATATGGGTATCTAAACGTGCTATCTAGTCGCATGCTTAAACCCCACTCTGCATCGATACTAATTAGTAATGGAATTTTGGCTATTTCTTGATATTGGTTTGTTAATTCAGCTTGTTTTATTGCGCTATTTTGAAAAAAACACAAGCCTCCTAAATGATAATTTTTTATTAAGTTTTTTATTGAATTTATATGTGTTGAATCTCTATTAGAATAAGTTGCAACCATAAATAATTGACCCACTTTTTCTTCAAGGGTCATTTTTGAATAGGTACTATCAACCCATTGAGATTTAAGGTCAATTTTTGATTCTTCTATTTTCACTTTGTTTTGACAAGAATTTGTTATTATCATTAGAAACACAATTGAAATGACTCTATTCATTTTGAATTCATCCTATATGAATTGATTGCAGTTTTAACACTTTGGTGCTTCTTTAACAAATTGATAGCAGTCAACTCGTCTAAATCCAATTCGTCAACAATCATTTTAACCCCTCTATTCACTAATTTTTTATTAGACAATTGCATGTTTACCATCTTATTGCCTTTTACTTTTCCAAGCTTAATCATCACAGATGTAGAAATCATATTAAGGGCTAATTTCTGTGCAGTCCCCGCTTTCATTCTTGTGCTACCGGTCACAAATTCTGGACCTACTACTAACTCAATAGGCAAATCAACTACTTTTGCTAAAGGACTTTGGCTATTACAAGTGATACATGCTGTTATTATATTATTCTCACTCGCCTTTTTTACACCACCTATTACATAAGGCGTAGTACCAGAAGCTGCTATACCAATAAGCACATCATTATCTGAGATATTGTATTCTTTTAAATCTAGCCAAGCCAATGTAGTGTCATCCTCAGCGTTTTCAACTGCTTTTCTTAATGCTCTATCACCACCTGCAATCAATCCAATTACCAAATCATCTGGCACACCATAAGTTGGTGGACACTCAGATGCGTCTAAAACACCTAATCGCCCACTGGTACCGGCACCAATATAAAATAGACGGCCTCCTGTTTTCATTTTATCGACAATAGCATCAATTAAAATTTTAATTTTTGGTATTGATTCTTCAATAACTTCGGCAACAGTTTTATCTTCTTTATTGATATTTCTTAGTAAATCAATGGTACTCATTTGCTCCAAATCATCATAATATGATGCTTGTTCTGTGGTTGATTTATTTTTCATTGAGTAGAATTTTTTTAGTTAGTAGTAATAATAAAATGGTGAGTGCTGCATTCACGAAGATGTTCATAAATCCTAAATCAAAATTAAATTTAACGAGTAAAAAATAATTTAAATAATAAGTTGCCACTGGTGCTATAACACAAATAAATGGAACTGCTTTATCTACGATTTTTATCTTGGTAAAAATTCCCAACATAAACAATCCTAATAAAGGTCCGTAGGTATAACCTGCCACTTTAAAAATGGTTGAAATCACATCGCCTTTACTGTTTGCAAAAGCCATAATAATTAAAAAGACAATTACAGAAAACCCAAATAGCACTCTATTTTTAATGGTTGTTTTTTCTTTTCCACTTTTGTGTTCTACATCTAAAAAATCGTAGGTGAAAGAAGTGGTTAATGCTGTTAATGCAGAATCGACACTAGAGAATGATGCTGCTGTAATTCCTAAAATAAAAGTAACGCTTGCAAACATTCCGAAGTGTTCTAATGATAGCATTGGAAATAGTTTATCCGTATTTATAAATACTCCATTTTCAGTTTCTAATGTAATTCCGTTTTGTTCGGCATACATATATAACATGATTCCCAATCCTAAAAATAAGAATTGTGTGACAGCTAATATGATGCTAAATACTAAAGCATTTTTTTGTGCATCTTTTTTGTTTTTACATGTCAATGTTTTTTGCATGATGTTTTGATCTAATCCCATCATAGCCACTGCGATTAAAATTCCTGAAATAATTTGTTTAAAGAAATTACTTCCCGAATTTATATCCCAATTAAATACTTTAAAATACTGATGATTTTTTATACTCGAAACTGTATCGGTTAATGAAAGTTCGAGTGAATTTTTAACTGCTATAATTGCAACAATTGCTGCTAGGATTAAAAAAGTTGTTTGCAGGGTATCTGTCCAAACAATGGTTTTAATTCCGGATTTATTTGTATAGAACCACACCAACATTAGCATGATAATTACGGTTGCTGGAAACGGAATGTTGTAACTGTCAAAAAGTGCATATTGCAATATTTTTGCTGCTAATAATAATCTTAATGCTGCTCCAAATGATTGAGAAATTAAAAAGAAAAGTGATCCCGTTTTGTAAGATTTATCTCCAAATCTCGAAGAAAGGTAAGTGTAAATTGACACCAATTCTAATTTATAATAAATGGGAATTAGCACATAAACGATAAACACATAACCAATAACATTACCAATAACAAATTGAAAATAATAGAAATAATTATTAGAAACCATCCCTGGAATAGACACAAAAGTAACACCAGACAATGCTGCACCTACCATTCCGTAAGCAACTAATGGCCAAGGTGATTTTCTATCTCCAGTATAAAAAGAATCGTCGCTATTACCTCTTGATGTAAAGTAAGAGATGGCAAGCAACATTATAAAATAAATTGCAATAATTGAAAAAACTAGTATTGGACTCATTGGGTTATGATTTTAGAATTAAGTTGCAAGATAAAAATTGTATTTAGAGCGACGAGCTTGACGCTCTAAATACAAAAACAAACTAAACTAATCCAAATATAGGGTGTGTGTTTATATTCTATTGAGTGTGTTTTAGAGCAAATTATGTGTGGAAATAATTTACCCTAAAAACACCCATAACTATTCCATTAATTTTGGTCCCACCACATTCTTGTGGTTAACTCATCTCCCTGAATGTCTATTGCTTCTTGAACATTTTCAGGGTTGTTCAATATTTCAGAACCTGGATATACAAATCTTCTTGGAATTTCTCCGGTAGTCGAAGCTGCTAAATCAAAAGGTACTAATACAGGATAACCTGAACGTTTCCAGTTAGAATAAGTTTCTAAACCATTACCAAAAGTAGCTGCCCAATATTGTTCATTAATCATTTGTAATGCATCAACTGCTACAAATGGATTTGCAGCTAAATAGTCATTAATTTGAGTATCAGTAATTTCAACGCCATGACCATACATAGACAAATAAGTCATTGAAGCTCTAACACCTGCATTATAATGCGCTTCAACATCACCTCCTGCTAATCCCCATCTTTCTGCGGCTTCAGCTAACATATATTCAACCTCAGCATAAGTCTGAAAGAAGAAAGGTGCATCATACACAATAAAAGGGCCTACTGTAGAATTGCCTCCAAAAATATGTACATTGGGCTTAGAATTAGCATCACCTCTTGCAGGATCGTTAATATCTTGTCCAAATTGCAAATCATAATCTGTATCACCACTAGTTGTAGAGCATAATACAGAAACACGAGGGTCTGTTCTATCTTTCATCCAATCCATAAAAGTTGCAGAAATCTTTACTTGATTTTGCGCTCTTGATGTAAAACATTTTGTCAACGGATTTACATTTGGACCACCATCATTTGCGTGATTTTCATATTGAGTAAAAGCAATATCTGCATTACTTGTCATTACACCTCCGGTTATTGCTTTACTAGCCCATTGCTGAGCAGCAGCATTGTCAACATTTACCATTCTCATTGCTAAACGCAACATTAATGAGTTTCCAAATTTTATCCATTTAGAATTGTCGCCTCCATATAATAAATCTGCTGAACCATAAGAGCTAGGTCCACTAGAAGCTAATGTTGTAACAGCTGCTTCTAATTGTGCTAACATGTCTGCATAAATATCGCTTTGTCTATCATACTTCGGAAAACGGATTCCTTCAATAAATCCTTTTCCTGCTTCACTATAAGGAATATCACCATAAGCATCTGTTAATCTGCTAAAAATTAAAACTCTTTGGATTTTAGCAATTGCCAAATCTGATTGTGCAGTGGGAGAATCACTATTCTCTAATTGGTCAATTAAGTCAACTATATTTTTAACAGTTGTACTAAACTGCTCTTCAAACAACCAATGTGTATGTCCTTCTTTATAGTTAAAAATTGGGCCATAATGTGTATTGTTTAAATGTTGCACATTTGGCATTAAGTGAATCATATTCCAAAATAAATAGGCAACATAATTACTTCCTCCAGTATATAACTGAATATAGGTCAATTTTGTTTTAGGATCTAATTGTGTTGGTTTTGTAGGATTTACATTCATTTCCTCAAATCCATCATCACAAGAACCCAATGCTAGTAGAACTACTAGTAATATTAATATTTTTTTCATCGTTTTAATTTTTAAAATTTAACATTTAAAGAGAAACCTAGACTTCTTGTAGCAGGAATACCAAATCTTTCGATACCTTGAGAGTTTAAGTTGTTTAAAGCAGCTTCTGGATCAACATTATCCATATCTTTAGAAATATAGAATAGGTTTCTACCAATTAATGAAACTCTTAAATCACTTACATAAATTTTCTCTAAAATTTTAGAAGGCAAACTATATGAAACACTCAATTCTCTGAATTTTACAAAGTCTGTGCTATAAATAAACTCTTCTGCAATACCCGAATTCTCAGCTGTAATGTTACCCCAATAAGTTCTTAAATTTTCAGGAGCAACTGTCATTGTAAAAGGGTTGCCTGTAGCATCATCAATACCAGACACCTCTAAACCATTTTCACGTCCTGCTAAGGTTTGTTTGTGCAAACCATTATTTATTAAGGCTAAGTTTGTACCTGAATGGACAGACCCTCCAAATTTAGCATCAATTAAAAAGCTTAAACCAAAGTCTTTATATTTAAAAGTGTTTGACAGACCCATAGTCAAAGGTGCAACACCTTGTCCTAAGATTTTATTTTCTCCTTGAATAGGCTTTGGGATTGTACCACTGATGTCGTACATAATATTTCCGCTATCATCTCTTTTATAAGACGTGCCAAAAATAACTCCATAATGTTCTCCTACTATATGAGAAATAATTGCATTTTTTGATCGCGTTTGACTTCCATCAACATTGATAGGAGTATCTTCAGCATCTGTATGAACAATTTCACTATCATTATAACCTAAGTTAAAAGAAGCATTCCAAGTAAAGTCTTCTTTTTTAATTGGAGTACCTCCTATTAAAAACTCATAACCATTATTTTTCAACTCACCAATATTCAATATTGCAGATGTAAATCCAGAAGATTGTGAAGCTGCAGCTCGTACAATATCATTTGTAGTATTGTTAGCGTAGTAAGCGAAATCAAGATTTAAACGATTCTTTAAAAACCTACCTTCTAAACCTATCTCAAATTCATTTTTCTGAAATGGTACTAAATCCGGATTCGGAATTGAGTTTCCGTTTAACTGTCCAAATGATTGACCTTGAAATGAGCCTGTTATAGCATAGTCTAGATTTAAAGCGTAAGCATTTCTTGCACCCCCAGCAACTTGCGCATAACTAGATCTAACTTTAGCATAGTTAATAAACTCTGGCAATTCAAACATTTTACTCAAAAGTAAACTACCACTTAACGACCAATAAAAGTCATTATTTGGTGTTGTTTTTCCAGGGAAAGATAGTGTAGAAAACCAGTCATTTCTTCCTGTAAACGTTAAATAAGCAAAATTATCATAATCAACTTCTACCGAACCATAAACAGAATTGGTTTTTACTTCTGAAAAACTATATGTTGGTTCTGGTAAAGTTGTATTATTTAAATCCTCCAATCCTATTACAATAAATCCTCTACCTGTTGCACTTAGTCCATCAAAAGTTGATTTTCTAGTATTTGCACCTATAATAGAGTTTGTAGATATTTTTTCAGTTATTGCTTTACTAACACCTAACATAATATCTGCATCGAACAATGTGTAAGTAGATTTACTTTGAGTTAACTCGCCTGCAGGACGATATGCTGTGCCGTAAGGGGTTACTCTTTTTCTTGATAAATCATAGGTGTCTATACCTGCTCTACCAGTTGCATATAACCAATCTGTAAAATCATATTTCAAAGTTGTAGATGCAATAAATCTATTCTTTTTATCATCATTATTAAAATCATTTACTGCCCAATAAGGATTAGAAATAAATTGACTCGGTTGAAATCTTAGCTCCGTACCATCTTCATTAGAACCTGGTCTTAAATCATGAATGTTTAAACTTCCTGGCAATAAGTATGCAGCTGTATTTGCATTACCTGGAGTATCACCTACCGTGATACGATTGTGTACTTTCTCTATAATGTATTTAGCATTAACTGTTGATGTTAATTTAGGATTTATATTTGCTGATACATTTAACGAAATAGATTTTCTATTTAATGTTGTATTTGGAAAAATATCATCATTCTGTAAATTAGAAAAAGAAAGACGATAGTTATAATTTTCTCCCCCTTTAGTTAAAGCAACAGAATTAACAGCAGTTGTTCCTGTTTCATAAAACTTATCTAAATTGTGTCCAGTATAAGAGTAAGGTCTTCTTTCTCCATCCCAGTTATACACCATTGACCCATCAAATTTTGTACCCCAAGAATGTAATGTACTTGTAAAAGCGTCATCTATTGCAAGAGCAGTATCAGAAATTTCTACTGGGTTTCCGCTTCCATCTCTTTCAAAACCAGGTTTTAACTGATTATTACCTTGACCATATTCTGTTTGAAAATCTTGTAAATCAGTATTTACTTTATCAAAGGTAAAAGAACTAGAAAATTCTACTCCAAATTTTTGATTGTTTTTACCTGACTTAGTAGTAATCATGATTACACCATTAGATGCTTGTGAACCATATAATGCAGCAGCAGAACTACCTTTTAATACAGATACTGATTCGATATCATCAGGATTTATAGATGAAATATCATCTCCCCCATCACCATGCTCACCTCCAAATGGCCCTACTGCAGAACCTTTGGTTTGGTTAATCATAGGAATACCATCAATAACATATAATGGTTGATTGTCTCCAGTTAATGAACTTGCTCCACGAATGATAACCCTACTAGAACCAGATGCACCGGTGCTACTTGTAGAAATATTTACACCTGCTACTCTACCCTGTAATGAGTTAATTGCACTTGACGTTTTTACTTGAGCTATATCATCTCCCTTTACTTCGGTTAATGAATACCCTAATGCCTTAGACTCTCTTTTTATACCAAGTGCTGTTACAACAACCTCATCTAGGCTTTCAGCGTCTTCTTCTAAAGCAACATTTACAACTTGATTTTCACCAGTTAATAAAACCGTAACAGTTTTAAAACCTACAAAACTAAATGCCAGTGATTGCCCACTTGCATCATTTATTTCGATGGAAAAATTTCCATCAAAATCTGTAACCCCTCCAATAGAGGTTCCTTCAATTAATACACTTACTCCAGGTAATGGGTCACCACTAACTTTTTCAGTTACGGTTCCTGAAACTGTTTTTACTTGCGCAAAAATACTCTGAACAAAAAACAACATCAAGAGTGTTGAAATTAAATAATAATTTTTTTTCATTTGAGTTTAGAATTTTATTAGTTGGTTCAAATATAGAATAATATATTCATTTTGCAATCTTTTATTGCAATATAATTTTATTTATGCAATTATTTATCATAATAATTGTTTTTTGCTTATATTTACAGCACATGATCTTTAGATTGGAATTCATTCTCCTTTTTCTTAATATTGTAATCTTAAAAAACATCACTTGAAAAAACAACAACGACATCAAATTATCCTCAATGAAGTCAACATTCATAACAGAGTTTTATTAACTGATTTAGCGGTGGTACTAAAAGTATCTATGGATACAGTCCGTAGAGATATTAAAGAATTGGATGATATAAAAAGCCTTAGAAAAGTACATGGTGGGGCTGTATCTAATGGGTTTAACATTTATTCTGGAAGAAATAGAGAAGTCTATGAATTAGAAAATAAAACTATTATCGCTAAAAAAGGCATTTCTCTATTAAAAAATGGTGATGTAATTTTAATTAGTGGAGGGTCAACAAATATTGAACTAGCCAAATTAATTCCGCAAAATATGAACCTCACTTTTTTTACTCCAAGTTTACCAATGGCTATTGAGCTATTAAATAATGCATCAGAAAATGATGAGGTAATTTTTATTGGCGGAAAATTATCTCGTAGTTCTCAATTAACTGTTGGAGGAAATTCTATTGGTACCCTATCGGAAGTGAAAGCTGATATTTGTTTTTTAGGAACAGGGTGGGTTGATGTAAATGAAGGAATTACTGCCATTGATTGGGAGATTGCTCAAATGAAAAAAGCAATGATTAAAGCTTCTAAAAAATTAGTTTCATTAACTATTTCTGAAAAGTTAAACACATCAAATAAGTTTAAGATTTGTAATATTGATAGCCTTTCAACTCTTGTAACCGAACTTGATCCAAAATCTGAGCTTCTAAATAATTATCGAAACAAAAATGTTGAATTACTCTAAAAAAGCTCGACACTACCCACGTAATTAAATTCATCAACAACTAAAAATATTGATGTGTTAAAAGAAGTCTCATAGTCTAGATATTCCAAATTGGAACATCAAGATTCTAATATCTCTTCTAAATATTAAGAGACAAAATTACAAAATAGTAATTAAAAAAAGTTTATTAAGTTTAAACCTCTCAGGCTCGAACTATTATAAAAATCTAAATAACAGGTGCTTATGTTAATACTAAATTGAGCTATATTTTATTAAAGAAATAAAATTGAAGTTATCGAACCATAAACTTGAATAAAAGATTTACTTTTATAATCCTCATAATCAGATTTATAAGAAAAAAAAGACTTGCATATTACAGTAAGTCTTTTCATTGTCTTTTTGTTCCCCTTTATATGTTACTATCGTAACCAAACATATCTAATTAACAAAGAATTGATCTTTAAGCACTAAATTAAACACGATTTAAATACAGTTTAAACACATTTTTTTTGTGTTTTATTCACATAAGTGTTATATTAGTGGTATGAATTTTAATCCAAATTACATATTGTCTCCTAGCCTTACCAAAGAGTTATTAGAAATAGAACGCCACAAAGAAGCTATCAATATACTACCCGTAACAGCAACACTTATTGCTTCATTAAGAGAAACTGCAAGATTGATATCTACACATTATTCTACTCAAATAGAGGGAAATGCTTTAACTCAACGTGAGGTTCAAGAAATAGCAAAAGGTAAAAAAGGAGGTTTTCCAGGGCGAGAACGTGATGAGCGTGAAGTAAGAAACTATTTTAGAGCCTTAGAATATCTAGAGCAAGAATTAAAAATGAGTTCAAAAATTACAGAAAAACTGATAAAAACAATTCATAGCTTAGTACTTACTGGATCAAAAAAATCAACACCTTATCGAGAAGGACAAAATGTAATTAGAGATGGTTCAACTGGAGGAATTGTATACATGCCTCCAGAAGCACATGATGTTTCTCCTTTAATGAAAGGTTTAGTTAATTGGATTAACGATTCTATAAAAGAACAAGAATTACCCGCTCCTATTATTGCTGGATTAGCACATTATCAATTTGCAACTGTACATCCTTATTATGATGGTAATGGAAGGACTGCACGCTTATTAACCACATTTATCTTACATAAAACTGGATATGATATGAAAGGTATTTATTCTTTAGAAGAATATTATGCTAAGAATTTACAAGGTTATTACAAAGCGCTGACTATTGGTAAAAGTCATAACTATTATGGAGGAAGAGCAGAAGCAGATATATCACCTTTTTTAAATTATTTTTTGCATGGAATGGCAATTTCATTTCGAAGTGTTAGAGAAAAAGCACAACAATTAAAAGAGTTAAATAAAGAGCAAACAATTTCATATCAAACAGAAAAGTTGCGAGAACTTAGGCCGCAACAACGTCAAACATTTTCTTTATTTTTAAAAAGTAAAGAAGTTACTGCAAATGAAATAGCAAATCATCTAGGAATAAAACCAAGAAGTGCACAAGATTTGGTTAAAAAATGGGTAGAAAATAAGTTTATAGAAATAGTTGACCAATCAAAAAAATCTAGAACGTATTCATTGGTAGAGGAATGGGAACAACTAATTTCTGGAAAACAAAAAACACGAATGGAATCTTTGAAAAAACTAAGTGATAAGGAGAAAGATATTTCAAATGATTTAGAACTATAATAATAACATATTAACTCTTACCCTTTATTTTCTTACCAATTGCACTCCCTATTATCCATAATATAAAAGTTATAATGGCTGAGTTTATACTTATGCCGCTATTTGGTTCTTTCGTGGCGAAAAAATATACATTATAAATTATTAAAGGACCAAATGAGATGACATAGTAGATAATGTTTTTCATAATTGTTTTTAGAAATTAAGGTTCTTAATAATTATAGAACCTGTGATTTCTTTATTTAATAAAATCATTGCTTTGCTACCTTAGTATTGTTGTTAAGCAATCACCAACTAATCTGACTCATTACTTATATTATCATTGCTTTTTTTGATAAAAAACAAAGCATATAAAATAAAACCAATACCTACTATATATTTAAAAATAGCAGGTATAAAATTGGAAAAATCCGTACCTAAGCCAAGTATTATACATATAATTCCAAAAATGATTATATAACTTTTTTTAGACATATTACTATTGATATTTATCTTTTAAAAAAATATACAAGCCATAGGCAGCAAAAGAAATTCCGATAATTAAAAGAATCCACTTAAATGTTACTCTTGAATAATCAATAAATTTATTTAAAATTACATTAGTGTCCGATAAAGATACAAAAATAATTAAAAGCACCTCACAAGGTCAATAAAACTTAGCCAAAGTTTCAGTTTTCTCAATAGCATGGTGTGTTACCAAAAATATCTAATTGAA
>JAQRMW010000273.1 GCA_028599075.1 Urechidicola sp.
CTTATTTTCTTTTTTGTTGTAAAACCACAATTAATTATAAACGTTGTTGCCATTTCGTTGTTTTTTATTATTCCGTTTTGAGTGAAATTCCGCCCAATTGCTTTTCCCACAATATTAATTTTCGATTTACTAATCTTTCTGTTATAACTAAGATTTTATTGAAAAGTTTTTACTTAAATGTTCTTTCTTGAATGTAATGAAACACTCTTTTTGCGGAGTGGAAAAAAGTTGGGCGCAAAATGTGTGTGAAGTGATAAATGGTGAACTAAGGTGCATTGAGGTGAACTAAGGTGAACTAAGGTGCATTAAGGGTGGCTTTGGTATGGCTTTGCTATGGAGTAAAGGTTAAGGAGCTATTGATTACGGTTTCATGAATTTCTAATAACAACTCGTCCTAAAATAGCTTTACAGTTTATACTATTAATCCTAATACGATTATACACTTTTTGCTGTTCTTACACAATATTTTTAACTGTAGTTTTATGACTTCTTTAACGAATTCTTTGTTTTATGGCATAAAACTTGCAAACTTGACAGTAATGATTTGAACATCATTAAAAATTGTTATACAAAGTCCCTTTCCACAAAACTTTAATAAAAACCAATAGAATAGATCGTCTGTTGGGTATTCAAATTCTCGAAAGAGAAATGCTAGCGTATGAATAAAAATTGGTTCTCAAAAAAATTGAGAATTTATGTTTAATCAGAGTCGATACTGTTTTTGATTAGTGATTTATTTCACTCAAAATATTGAAAGCAATTGACTCATAAATTTTAGAAATTATGGCAAAGCAAAAAGGATTTATTAAGTTAAAAGGTTCGTTGGGAGGACTGACCTTTTATCAAAGTAAAGGTGAAGACATTGTAAAAACTACAAGTGGTGTTACAAAAAGTAGGATTTTAAATGACCCAAGTTTTAAACGTACTCGTGAAAATATGAGTGAATTTGGAGGCTCAGCAGTTGTTGGAAAAGCATTTAGAATTGGGTTTGCAAATATCATTAAAAGCATGAGTGACAGTACCCTTGTTGGTAGGGTTACAGGATTGATGAAACGTGTTAATTCTGTTGGACCTGGTGTAAGAGGGCAACGTGCATTTGAAATATTGAATAATAAAATATTGTTGGAAGGATTTGAGTTTAATAAACAGAATCCTTTGGATGCTATTTTTTATGCGCCGAACACATCACCAACATTGGATGCCAATAGGAGTATTTCGACTTGGGTGATACCTGATTTTAATACGAGTAATTTTATAAATGCCCCAGAAGGTGCAACTCATTTTAAATTGGTTTTAGTTACATCCGTTTTAAGTGATTATACATTTTCAGTTCCGTTGAAAGTTTACGAGCCTGTAGATGAATTGGAAAATGAAACCAATGGAATTGATATGAGTGCTGAAATACCACTTGGTGGAATGGTTGGTGCTGATACTACTTTAACAGTAGATTTAGGTTTTGCAGCAGCATTGCCAGCCACAGTTGGGGTGCTTAATTCAATTGGTATCGTGTTTTATCAAGAGATTAATGCGGTGTTTTATGAATTGGCGAGTGATAATGCGATGCGGGTTGATGTGGTGGGATAGAAGCCCCCTAACCCCCGAAGGGGGAACTAGAGAGGATGGATAATCTTTTAGTAGAAAAGATGATAAGTGAATATTTTTAATGGCTTTGTGGAAAAAGCCTGTATAGCGGAAAGCAACTTCTTAATTGAAGTTGCTTTTTTATCTATTTGGTAATCAGCATGTTTTTAGTATCTTTATAAAAATTAAAAAAAACATTATGGGAAAGTTTGAAATTTATAATGACAAAAGGGGTGAGTTTAGATTCCGTTTAAAAGCGTCTAATGGACAAAATATTTTAGCGAGTGAGGGTTATCATGCTAAATCTGGCTGTACAAATGGTATTGAATCTGTACGAAAAAACTCGCAAAATGATGCAAGGTATGAACGTCTTGAGTCTAAGAATGGGAGTCCGTATTTTAACTTGAAAGCTTCTAATGGACAAGTTGTTGGAACTAGTGAAATGTATTCGTCTGCTAGTGCTATGGAAAATGGTATTGCTTCGGTAAAAACTAATGCACCAAATGCAACTGTTGATGATTTAACTTGATACGATAGTGTATTATGAATTTATATGGATGTTATGCTGAATCTAAAAATAGCACGACACTATATGCTATCGTCTCACCAAACTAAAATTACCTTGTCGGTTGGTAACTGTACCATCTGAAGAAACGAGTTGTACAGAAAACCAATAGTCAGTTGATGGTAATGATCTTCCATTGTAATAACCATCCCATCCATTTGAAGTTGGACTTATATTCGCTACAATCTTTCCAAACCTATCATATATATGAATAATTGAGTTTGGATAAAAATCACTGTTGACACCTTTTATTTGCCATGTATCATTTTCGCCATCGTTGTTTGGGGTAAAGAATTTTGGATATCCAATGACGGAAACTTCTAACTCACTGGTTCCGCAATCATTCTTATCTCTAACATAAATTATATGAATACCTGCTGGTACATTTTCAAAGAATGGTTCGTCTTGATAAATACCAAATTCATCATCTAAAGCATATTCATAATCTCCAAAACCAAGTTGTATAGCATCAATGGTAATTGTATTATTATCAGAATCATCTACAATTGCAACCATATCATGAGTTATTGTTGCTAATTCAGATTCGTTGATACTAATTTCTTGTGGAAAAGATTCACAACCCTCACTTGATGTTGCAATAACTGTATAGATACCACCATCATGAACAGTTGCAAAAGATTCAGCACTAATTTCTGTACCACTATCGTCCTTCCAAGAATAAGAATAGACTCCTAAAGGATTATAAGTTGATGCGGTTAAACTTGGGCTTTCATTGATACAAATTACATCTTCTTCATCCAGTTCAAATTGAGGGCGTTCATTTACGATAAAGTCAAAAGTAGTTTCATCATAACAAATGATGTTTAGTGGATTTTCTACTCTAACAGTGATGGTTTCATTTCCTGTTAAAAAAGGATTGGGTAATGGACTTGGTAAGACTGTTCCGTTGCTATCTGTGTAGGTTACAATCATTCCTGTTTGACTTCCTAAAACGGTGCTTTCTATTAAAGAAGTATCAAAAGGAAATTGATTATCAATGTCATCATCACATTCTACTTGATCAGCAATTGGGTTTGCAATAGCAGCTGCATCCACAGAAAAAGAAATAGTTGTTTGGTCAAAACAAGCTCCGCTTGGATCTTGAGACAAAGCGTTTTCAACTCTTGCTGTTATGATTTGAGTTCCTGTTTGAAAAGGATTTGGTAGTGGACTCGGCAGTGGATTCCCTAGTTCATCAAAATAGAAAACAGTTAAATTGGTTTGCGAACCAATCAATGTACTTTCAATTGTTGATGTGTCAAACTCATATAGACCATCACCATCTGGGTCACATTCATCTGCAATAGAAACAGGGTTAGCCACAGGAACCGTTTCAACAGTTAATGAAATATGAGCACCTAAACCTAAACAGCTATTGTCTAAATCGCTATCAACCCGAACATAAATATCTTGGTAATTGGGTGAGCTTGTGTTTTGATGATTACTAATATCTGGAATCGCATTTGTCTCTGCCAAAGCATCCGCTAAGTTTTGGTAATAGGTAAATACAGGCAACTGACCTGCTGGTAATAATGCCAACATATCAGCCTCAACACTACTAAAATTAAAACTTACAATTCCGTAGGTATCATCATCACAGGTATAAAAATCACGTTGAAAAGTGATGGGTATTTGTGTTGCACTCACAATCAAATTTACTTCGGAAGTTTTAAAACATCCATTATTATTTTCTACACGTGACCAAATGGTGTCTATACTTATCGTTTGATTTGTATAAGTAGTTGTATTTGAAATTACAGGAAAACCATTTTCTGCATCAGTCAATGTTTCGTAAAAAGAGATGGTTTCATTTAGATAATTGGTAGAAACTTTTTCTTTGACTTCTTCTAAATTAAAATCACTAAATCCATCTAAGTCGTCATCGCATTGTTTGAGTTCAACTATTGGAGAAACAATAGGGTTTTCAAATACATTCAAATCAAAATTGGTGTATGATTG
>JAQRMW010000274.1 GCA_028599075.1 Urechidicola sp.
AATTTTAATTCCGCCGTGGTGCTTTTCCGCAACAATTTTTAATTCCGTTATTGTTCAAAATTCATTTTTTAAAAACCTAAACTTTTCGGATTTGCAGAATTTTCCGCCATTAAACACAACGACTGATGTATGGTTTCGTAGCGGACTTCAAAGCGATAATGTTCAAATTACCCAATGAGCCAAATTTACCACCTTTAAAAAAGTAGTCAAATCGGCAGATTTGGCGGAGCCAAAAAAATGCTATACTGCTCGAATTTACTACTAAACCGCTATGAACTATACATTTTGTTGTGCTTTCGTTATTGTTTAATTCTTCTTAAAATTTCAGGAATCTCTTTATAATCAGTATACCAAATAATGGAAACTCCTAATTCACGCATTATTTCTTCATTTAAGTTATGGTGTCTATCCAAAAATTTCTTTGCTCCATCAATATTATTTATAATTTCTTTTTCTTTTTCAATTGTAAAATCTTCCACAGTAAGACGTTTCATAAATGTAAAATGTCGAGTTTTATCAGTGTTTCTTGATGCAATATCTAACAATCTTCTCAAATTTGGGTCTGTCATTGATAAACCAACCATCAAACAATGATTATCTCTTAAATTTGAAAGCTGAACTAAATTTGACCAATGGTATGAATCAGAGTAAATTAAATGATAGCCTTCTTCCGAAAACACAAGTGTGCTTTTATCTAAACTTTCATACTTATCAGTATTTTCAGGTAAAAATCCGTGAACGTGAAATATAGGCAGTTCATCAGGGTCAGTAAATTCATTGTCACTATAAATACTATGATGTTGAATAGATTGAACAGTAAGTTGCCGTTCAATAAGGTCATCAAAATTGTAAGTAACAACTGATTTAACTTTCGCTCCTGTTCTTAACGGCATACATAACTCAACTATTGATTTTATTAATTCTGAATCAATTCTTTTATTTGAATCTCTTAATTTATATAAGTTATTTGTAATTGTATTAGTAAATTCTTGTGATTCTCTTGTGCTATTATCAAGCCCCTTTCTAAGGTATCTTGCAGCCATAAGAGCAGATGGTTCATCTATTTCGTTTAGCCTATTTACGATTTGTTTAATATCCAAATCATTAATTTTTGATTCATTATCGAATTCATTTGTCAAATATGTAACGAAAAGAGAATTTAATAGAGTATTCCAATCTGGCATTCCAGCACTACTTGAAACACCTGCACCCAAGAAAAATGAAAATTGTCCTTTTTTATATAATGAACGTAATAATTCTATTCTCTCTTCTCTATCTCTTTTCCAATCTTTTGAACTTTTTACAACTGCGGATTCAATTCTCAGTGAGAAAAGATTATTTGCTATTTCATTTGCTTCTTTTCTATTTTTGGCAACAATTTTATTTATTTCTTCAGGACCCCAAAGTATCAATTTGAAAGGAAAGTCAACTTCCTTTGCATAAAAGAACAATCTTTCTCTTGTCTTTTCTCTTATAGGATTAGGAGTAATGATTAATAAATTCTCAGAATCACCATTTTCATTCATCCTATTTTTAATTTGATGAAATTGGTCTAATAGTCTTTTTAATGGATATCTTTCTAAGTTAAACTTTATTTCAACTTGAGTTGCTCCATTAATGTTTTCTATTCCCTCTGGCGCAAACGCATCAAATCCCATTCTTCTTGAATGAGGAAAAAAAGGTTTGCCATTTTTTTCAAGATGGGCTTTGAGTAGGTTGAGAACAAATGTTTCAAATGTATAATACCCTCTACTATTTTTTAGGTCAATTTTGCTTAAAATATCATCTATTAACATATTCGGTCTTTTATTTTAATGAAGCACAACGGTTTTGTATATGAAAAGTAGCAGGTTTGTATGTGCCATTTTTCGGTTTAAGATCAAAGATAGCAGAAAGAACCAAACCTTTTGGTTTAGCTCTTTTCTGCTATTTTTTATATACTGTGTTATCTTTAGTTTTTTATTATTTCAAAGATTCTTCCCGTATTTGTTTCTGTGTTTTCGGTCCAAACATTTGTGTTGTTGTACCAAACTTTATTGCAAACTGTATGGTTATCTCCATATCTGTAATTTGTTTTAACAGTATCTGTTTCCGTGTCATTCCACTCAATATACGTGACTGCATTTTCTATTATATAAGTATTTGGCTGTAATGAAAACGCATAAATATCTGAACCAGAATTTTCGGGTGTAATAATACTAAAATTTCGTGGAGCAGTTAAATTAGAGTTGTAAATTTCTTCTACATCTCCATTTTCTTTTAAGTAGTAAATTTTCACAGTTTCACTTAAATAAGCATTTGGATTGATAGGATTTAATAAGTCATTTCCGTTTGAATCCTTAATTGTGAATATTATATTCGTGTCTAAATTATAATAATCGTTATCATTATTATTGTCATCTGAACTACAAGAAACTATTAGTATTGTTGTTATTAGTAAAAAGATTAAATTTTTCATAATTTTATTTTTAAGGTTTAATTCTATATATACATTCTCTATTATATTGAAAATTTGGGTTTACAGCATTGCCGTCGACTAATATATTTACACCATTTACCCATAAATGATTTTTATAAAACCATCCATTACCATTATTTGGACCCCATCCCCAATTCATATATAACCATTCATAACGATTCTCTTGAGAGGTATATTCATATTGAGTACCTTCATTATGAATATAAACGTCGTATTGTTGTTTATATCCATCGCAAACCCAAGCGTGGCCATCATGATAAGTTGTGTATTCCCAAAACCAAGTTCCGTGAGTTTCATAAGAATGATAACCATCCATATAAACAGGACGATTATACATTTTTATTTCTTGTTTTACTGTACTGAAATTGTAAGGTGAATATGTTACAGTAGAGGAATATCCATAATTATTAACTAAAGCGTTTCTTGCATCTTCTGAATCTGCTCCTGAACCAGATGCTGAGTAGTCCATATTTACGTTTGTTCCAATATCTAACATTAGAGAAGCTATTCCATCTCCTGAAGTTGAATTCCAAGGCTGATTAGGCATATTTGACCAATTAAAAGTACTTGGGTGTTCATGGTAACGCATTATTTGAGCTGTCGCTACAGCGACACAACCTGTCGGGTTATTGTTAGGAGTATATAAGTTATAAGGAAAACCTTGTCCCCAAGTTGTTTGCATTAAAGGTCCAATCTGTTCGTTTACAGTATGACTATATCTTACAGTATAGTCTGAGCTACCTCCGTTACCATCTAAATCACCAGGATAAGGCATTCTGCCTTCTGACAAGTAATACCATTGTTTATCTATTTCTTCAACGGGTTCTCTTGCTTCCAAAATATCATTGAAGATAATATTTTCCGCTATCCAACTTTTTAATCCGTCAGGTGAATTTTCGTTAAACTCAAAAGTTCCTGTTTCAGAATGGCCAGCAATTGGTACATTCTTTGAATTTGAAGTAACTAAAACATAACCTTCAGGTTCTATATTAACAATGTATACTCCTGTTTGATTGTTGAAATCTTTAATTGTTTCTGTAGATGTTACTCTTAAAGTTTGGTTTTTGCTTTTTAATAAATCTACTCTTGATTTATAAGTATTGTTGTAGAAGTTCAGGGCAACCTCTTTTGCAATATCTTCTGTAATTTCAATTCCGCTAGTAATTTGGTTTTGATTAGAATTTAATTCTCCATCATATTCTTATTACTACAAGAGTTGAAAAATAATAGTGCTGTTACAATAAGTAACTTTGTTCCGTTAATCAATTTGTTTTTTTTCATAATTTTGGTTTTAAATTAAAGATAACGGTTTTGTATATGATTTCGTTACGGGAAAATCGGCAAGATTTTTCCGAGTGAGAACCAAAGATAATAAATGAGCGTGAATTTCCGATAGGAAATTCCGCCGTAATGAATTATATACG
>JAQRMW010000275.1 GCA_028599075.1 Urechidicola sp.
ATTAAAATCAAACCTAAATTCTTTTACCACTGCATCAATCACAATATTGGTATATGCAGCAGGTGTGGTTTCTTGATCAATAAAATTAAAATTCCGATGATACCAAACCACTTGACTCAAAGCTTCTCTCACTTCAGGGTCTTCGGGATAATAGGCTTCGACAAAAGGTAAAAAAGTATTAGCACTCGCAATGCTAAAATTAAGATCCATTTTTTTGGTAGGTCTAACTTTAAAGTTTTGATTGATACGAGAACTGAAAATTCCGAAAGGATGTAAAGTCACAGTACTCGGATTGTCAATTCCGTTTTTAAATGAAGAAGAACTCTCACTCTGTGCGAAAATATTTTTCGTCAATAAAAGACATATAAAAATAAGTACTCCTTTTTTTATCATTGAGCAAAAATAATTAAAAATTTAAGTCTGATGATGTTTGTTGAGAATTAAACATTCGTAATTCGTCAACCGTAATTCATAACTTTATTAATCCTATCTTTGCAACCTACAAAAAGAATCTATGTCATTTAAATCCTTAGGATTAATACCAGAACTGTTAAAGGCAGTCAATAAACAAGGGTACCACACTCCATCACCAATTCAAGAAAAAACAATTCCGATAATTTTAGAAGGAAAAGATGTGTTGGCATCTGCCCAAACTGGAACAGGAAAAACAGCGGGTTTTACCTTGCCATTGTTACAAACTTTAGATGCTACTAGAAAGCAGCGACATCGCCCAATTAGAGCTTTAATCTTAACGCCAACACGCGAATTGGCAGCTCAAGTACATGAAAATGTTAGGCAGTACAGTCAGTTTTTAAATATTCGTTCTACGGTAATTTTTGGAGGTGTAAACGCTAAACCACAAATAAGAACTATTCGAGGTGGAATTGATGTGTTGGTTGCAACTCCAGGTAGATTATTAGATTTAGAAAATCAAAATGCATTGTCTCTAGGGCGAATCGAGATTTTGGTATTAGATGAGGCTGACCGAATGTTAGATATGGGATTTTTACGTGATATTAAAAGAGTAATTTCTTTAATGCCTAAGCATCGTCAAAATTTATTATTCTCTGCAACCTTTTCTAAAGACATCAAGAAATTAGCTGAGGGTATTTTACATAGACCAGTTTTGGTAGAGGCAGAGCCAGAAAATACCACTGCCGAAAAAGTAAATCAAAAAACATATAGAGTAGATAAAGCTGATAAAGTTGAAGTGACCATCAAATTAATTGCTGATGGAAATTGGAAACAGGTCTTAATTTTTACACGAACCAAACATCGCGCAAATAGATTGAGTGATAAATTGGTGAAAGCAGGAATTTCATCTGCAGCGATTCACGGTAATAAAAGTCAAGGTGCAAGAACCAAGGCATTAGCAGGGTTTAAGAGCGGAAAAGTGAGGGTGTTAGTGGCTACCGATATTGCAGCGCGTGGGTTGGATATTCCGTTATTACCTCATGTTATCAATTTTGAATTACCAAATATTCCTGAAGATTATGTACATAGAATTGGACGTACTGGTAGAGCAGGAGCAAGTGGAGAAGCAATTTCTTTAGTTGATGTTGATGAACTGGAATATGTAAGAGGAATTGAAAAATTACTAGGAGAAAAATTATCTTCAGAAATTATTGAAGGATTTGAACCAACTGGAAAACCGTCAGAAAATAAACCCAAACAAGGAGGGAGTAGAAACAAAAATAAAAATAGAAAGCCAAGACCTCAGAATAATTCAAATAGAAATTCTGGTGGTGGGAATAAAAATAAAAGTAGAAATCGAAACCGGAATAGAAGAAGATAAACCCAATGTATTTCACATGAAAAAGGTATCTAAAATAAAATATATTTTACATTAGCAGAAAAATAAAAGCATCAAACTATGAAAAAAATTATCATCACCATTTTAGCAATTGCATCATTTGTACAGGTTAGTTATGCACAAGATAAAGTAGCATCTCAATTGTATAACAACAAAGGAAAAAAAGTTAAGTATAAAAAAATGATTAAAGATCTTGCTGAAAGCGATATGGTATTTTTTGGTGAGTATCATACCAACCCAATTTCGCATTGGATGCAGTTAGAAATGACGATGAGCTTTTTTGAATTAAAAGGTGATAAGTTGTTTTTTGGAGCTGAAATGTTTGAAAGTGGTAACCAATTAGTGATGGATGAATATTTAGCAGGAATGTATGCTGAAAAGAAAATGTTACCAGAAATAACTCAGATGTGGGGGAATTACCAAACAGATTACAAGCCATTAGTTGAGTTTGCAAAAGAGAATAACTTACGATTTATAGCCTCTAACATTCCACGGCGATATGCATCGATGATTAACAAAAAAGGAATGGATGCTTTAA
>JAQRMW010000276.1:0-4513 GCA_028599075.1 Urechidicola sp.
ATTAGGAATGTTGATTAATTTTGGTCAGCCTTCTTTAGTTTATAAAAGAATATTAAACACAAAAAGTTAGCAGAATTAAATTCGTAATAATTCGTTTGAAAATTCGAGTTAATTTGTAATAAAAATTCGCATAAATATGTAGCTATGTTAGACAACAACCAATTATTAAGATTTACAACTGCAGGTAGTGTAGATGACGGAAAGAGCACTTTAATAGGTCGCTTACTATACGATTCAAAATCTATTTTTGAAGACCAGTTAGAAGCCATTGAAGCCACTAGTAAAAAGAGAGGGCATGAAGGTGTAGATTTAGCTTTGTTTACCGATGGACTTCGTGACGAGCGCGAACAAGGAATTACCATTGATGTAGCGTATCGTTATTTTACAACTCCAAAACGAAAATTTATTATTGCCGATACACCAGGGCATATTCAATACACACGTAATATGGTTACGGGTGCTTCGACAGCGAATGTTGCAACTATTTTAATTGATGCGCGTCATGGCGTAATAGAGCAAACCAAACGACATGCATTTATTGCCTCTTTATTGCAAATACCACATATCATTGTGTGTATAAATAAAATGGATTTGGTAGACTTCTCAGAAGAAGTATTTAATAACATCGTTGCACAGTTCGAAGAAATTTCTTCTAAAATGTTGGTCACCGATGTACGATTTATACCGATGAGCGCGTTGTTAGGAGATAATGTAGTAAATCGTTCTAAAAATATGGATTGGTATCAAGGGGCACCTATGCTACACACGCTAGAAACTATGCATATTTCTAGCGATATTAATAAGGTTGATGCACGTTTTCCTGTACAAACAGTATTAAGACCACAAAACGAATCACATAGAGATTATCGTGGCTATGCAGGTAGAGTTGCAAGTGGAGTTTTAAGAGTTGGGGATGAAATTACTGTAATGCCTTCAGGGTTTACTTCAGTAATTAAAAGTATTGATACCTTAGATAAACCTTTAGAAGAGGCACACGCACCTATGTCAGTTTCTATTACCCTAGAAGACGATATTGATATTAGTAGAGGCGATATGATTGTGAGGTCTAATAACAAACCAGAAGCGGCTCAAGATATAGAAGTAATGCTATGCTGGTTAAACAACGCTCCTGCAAAACCAAGAGCAAAATACACCATTAAGCACACCTCTAACGATCAAAAAGCAATGATTAAAGAAGTGGTTTATAAAGTTGATATTCATACCTTAGGTAGAAATAATGAAGACAAAGAACTTCAGATGAATGACATTTCTAAAGTAAAAATTAGAACTACAAAACCTTTAATGATAGACCCGTATAGAGAAAATAGAACCACAGGTTCTATTATTTTAGTTGATGATGCTACCAATGAAACTGTAGCAGCAGGTATGATTGTTTAATCAATAACAATTACTAACCTACTAAATGAGGATAAAAAAAAAATACTTTAAATCAGAATACTTCCTTATGGGGAGTATGCTGGTTTTTATTTATTTAAAACTGATTTTTTCTTACCTAAGTGTTGAAAATGGATGGTGGTTACGCCATTTACCATTAAACGTTGACGCTTTTAACCCATTAAACTTACCAGCCAATTTTTCAGGAAATTTAGATTATATTATTATTTCTTTAATGTTGTTATATGTCGCTAAAAATTACAGAATATTAGGAAAATTTAAACTAACCCTTTTTGTTGGTTTTCTTTTAATAAGCTTAAATATTGGGACCTCTATATTGAATAATTTACCATTTATTGACTCTATTAAACATACCTTAAAATTATTTAGCCCTATTTTATTTTTTGTTTGTCTAGTTGTTTTTGCTAAAAAGGAAAATAACGATTTAAAAAAAATAGTAATAGCTACAGTTAAATTATGTTTTTTTCTTTCATTTTTTGCTATACTGTTTTTTAATATAAGTAACAATAGGCAAGCAAATCAATGGCCTATTTATTTTGCTGGTATTCACACCCATGGCTATGTATTAGTGTCTTTATTTATTGGGGTTTCATATCTAATTTTTAAAAAGAAGACAACAATTCCTTTATTATTATTTATTTTTATAACCTTTTTGATACTTTTTTTTGGCTATGGCGTTAGAACAGTATTGATAGTTTATTTATTATTTATTATTGCTATTTTATATTCTAAAAACAAATTCTTTAAATATTTGTGGGTACAAATTACGGTGATGACACCTGTAATTTTATTGATAGGGTTGTTTGTAATACAAAGTATAGATATGAATAGGTTTTCATCTGGCAGATTGGATATGTATGGAGAGAAGTTAAATATTTTCAAAAAATATAGCTCTATGGAGTATATATTTGGTAAAGGTGCTGGTTCAGATTTTATAAGAACAGAATCTTGGTGGTATGCAGAAAAAGGTTCACATAGTGATTTTATAACTTTTACAATTGAAAACGGCGTTCCTTATTTATTGTTGTTTTTGTTTTTAACAGTTACAATTATTCCATATTATAAAAGAATTAATTTAATATATATAACCTTAGTTTCTGGCTATCTATTTTCTTCATTAATTAGTAACGGTTTGGCGGCAAGGCCACTTGCAGGGTATATATATTTTATGGTGTTAGCTTATATTTATATGGATATTGTTAAAAATAAAACAGGCATTAATGAGTAAATCAAATAATAGAGAGATTGTAGAAAAAGCTATTAAAGTGTTTTCTTTACGAGTTTTTAGTTATGGATTTGGATTCTTATTTATTTGGATATTAGCAAATAAATTTGGAGCTAAAATGCAAGGAATATTTTCTATAGCTTTCTTGTTTTTATCTGTTGGTGTAATGATAGCGAAATTAGGAATAGAGACTTCATTAGTAAAATGGATTGCTAGTGCCGAAAGCATTGAATTAGAAAAATACATTTTTAAAAAAGCGATAGGAATAACAATACTTAGCGGTGTTCTTACGGGAGTTATTCTGTTTTTATTAGCACCGTTAATTTCAAAAATGTATCAAAAACCAGATATACTGAAAAGTATTCAATGGATTTCTTTGGGAGTTCCATTTTTAGTAATTTTAGATGTTACTAGTAATTTTTTTAAGGGAAGAACAGAGACAACCACTTATGGTATTTATTTTTTTATAATTAAATTTTTGTTCCCGTTAATTTTTCTTTCAATCTTTTTCTTTTCTGGGGCATTATTTTATGAAATTCCATCTATTGCATATGCTTTAGGTTTATTAATCGCCTCAATATTAATTTTAGGACACGTATGGCTTTTGTTTAAAGGGACGCAATCGTTAAAAAAAATCAAATTAACTTCCAAATTTATTATATTAGAATCATATCCTATGATGGTTTCATCATCCATGGTTTTAATTATGGGTTGGAGTGATGTTTTTGTTTTAGGGTTTTTTGTTTCGGAAGAACAGATTGGGATTTATAGTACAGCTGTGAAGTTAGCCACTATAGTTTCATTTACCTATGCTGCAATAGCAACTATAACGACACCTAAAATTGCAGAGTATTTTGACAAAAATAAAATTGATAAATTAAAAGAAACAATATTTTTTTCTTCTAGAATTATGGTTTTGTGTGGGCTCCCCATTTTTTTAATATTATTTATTTTTCCAGAATTCTTTTTATCATTTTTTGGTGAAGACTATGTGGTTGGAGCAAATGTTTTGAGAATCTTATTAGTAGCTCAATTAACAAATGTTATTACTGGCCCCGTAGGGCCAGTATTTCAAATGACTGGGAATCAAAAAAAATTACAAAACTTTATAATTATTGCATTAATAGTAAATATCATTTTAAGCCTATTATTGGTGATGCATTTTAATTTAGAAGGCGTAGCATTTGCAAGTGCAATTGGAATGATGTTTTGGAATGTAATTGGTTCTATGTACTTAAAACGAAAATTAAAAATTCAAACTTGGGCAAAACTAAATTAGCATTATGAACTTCAACAATGTCTTATTTGTCGCCCCAAATTTTAACAGGCGAAAGGGGGGTATAGCGAGTGTTTTGACTACCTATGAAAAAAACATTAAAGGGTTTCATTTTTTTTCTTCAGCGCATTTTTCAAATAAATGGTTGAACTTTATTTTTTTACCTTTAATATTAAGTTTTTTCTTCTTCTATCTTTTAATTCATTCTAAAATAAAAATAGTTCATATTCATGGCGCATCGAGAGGGAGTTTTTATAGGAAGTACTTCTTTTTTCTAATTGCAAAAAAAGTATTTCATAAAAGAGTTATTTACCATATTCATGGAGGCGAATTCCATTTGTTTTATAAAAACGCTCAAAGGGTTCTTCAAAAAAGAATAGAAAAAATGATTGTTAGCTCTGATGCTTTAATAGTTTTGTCAAAAGAATGGAAAAAATACTTTGAGGGAACGTTTCAACAAAAAAGCATTTTTATAGTTAATAATATTGTTGAAAAGGCAGATTGTAAAACTAGATTTGATACTAATAAAATTGTATTATTATTTCTAGGAAGAATAGGAAAGGGAAAAGGAGTATATGATTTGCTTAATGTTATTA
>JAQRMW010000276.1:4523-21193 GCA_028599075.1 Urechidicola sp.
TAGGAGGTGATGGAGATGTAGATAAATTGAAAGATATTATAAAAACAAATTCTCTAGAAAATATTGTTTCATATATTGGATGGGTTTCGGGAGATTTAAAAAAAGAATTGTTTGAGAAATGTAATATTATGATTTTGCCATCATATAATGAGGGTTTACCAATCTCTTTGCTAGAAGCAATGAGTTATTCTATGCCAATAATTTCTACAAATGTTGGTGGAATTCCACAGGTATTAGAAGATAGAGTTAATGGTAAAATGGTTACCCCAGGGAATAAACAGCAAATAGGAGATGCTATTACTTATTATATTAACAATAATGAGCAAATAGAAATACACGGAAAGATTTCATACAATAAAGTTCAAGATTTTTTTCCTAAACAAGTTCTCAAGAAGCTCAAATTAATATTCGATTCAATTAGTTAATAGCCATGGGAGTAATAAAGGATTTTGCATTTAATAAATTGAAATACGGTTATTTTTTTAAAAAAAGGTTAAAACATATTAGGTCTCTATATGAATTAACACCCGAGCAATTACTGATTTTAGAAAATCAGATGTTAGTTAAACAAATATCCAATGCTTATAAAAAATCTACATTCTATAATGCTCTTTATAATAAACATGATATAAATTTATCTCAAATTCAATCTAAAGAAGACTTGAAATTATTGCCTATAATCGATAAAAATGATATTAAAGAGTTTGTTGATAGAATTTATATAGGGAGTAAATTTAAGCATGCAAGTCATACTAGTGGTACATCAGGTACCCCATTAAAGGTTTATTATGATATAAATTGTATTATTAATGAAGCATCTTATAACGAGATATTTAGAAATAATGCAGGGCATTATTATGGCAATAAAGTATTGTCTTTAAGGGGAGCACTAGATGGTAGTACAAAGGAATATTTTGATAAATTTAATAACATCCTTTATTTATCCAGCTATCACCTTAAACAAGAGAATGTAAATTGGTACTATAATAAAATTAAAGATTTCGGTCCAAATTGTATCCTAGCGTATCCAAGCTCACTAGAAACATTGGCCATGCTTTTTGAGAATAACAACTTGCAACTTAAAATACCTCTAACCTTTACATCTTCTGAAACATTATATTTACATCAACAAGAAAAAATTGAAAGCACCTTAAACACTAAAATTTACGATAGATATGGAAATGCAGAAAGAACTATTTCTTTAGTTCAAAAATCACATATGGGAGTATACCATTTCCCTAAACTATATTCTGTAAATGAATTTTTGAAAAAGGAAGAAATAATAACGACAAATTTAATAAATCCAAGCTTTCCACTTATAAGGTATCAAGTAGATGACATATTAAATATATCTAATAATATAGTTGAAAGTATTGGAGGTCGAGTTGATGACTTTCTTATTACACCTGATGGGTTAAGAATTGGTAGTGCAGCGATGTCATTAGCTTTTAAAAAAGTAGATAATTTGTTAATGGCTCAAATTATTCAAGATACTAAAGAAGAAATAAAAGTGTTGATAGTTACAAATAATTTATTTTCTAGGAAAGATGAATTTTTTTTACTTTCTAAAATTAGACAGAAAGTGGGCGACATTATAATAATTAACTTAATAAAAGTTAATATAACTCAGATCCATAAAACAAAAGCAAATAAATATAAACTAATCATTAACAATTTATAAGTAATTGAATATAAGATGGTATTATAATAGGTTAAAGTTAATGAATTTTAGAGAGTTATTTTTCTTTAGAATTCCTCAACAATTTCAGTATAATTTTTTTGGTTTTTTTCAGAAAAACAAACAAATTTATTCAAAGACAGTATCGATTAACTCAGTGTTTATAGGGCCAAAATACTCATTAAGCAAATTAAAGTCATTAATTAAAGAGTCTGAAAATATTTTCGAATTTAGTTATTATCAAACTAAATTTTATTTATCTCAAAAAGCAGATTGGTTAAAAGACTATAAAAATGATATTACTTCTTCACAAAAATATTATGGAAAAATCAATCGTCAAAACTTTGAGGAGTTTGGTGACGTAAAATATGTATGTGAACCTTCACGGTTTTATTTTCTTCCATTTTTAGCACTTTATCATGTAGCCTATGATGACGAACGCTCAATAGCTGTAATTGAAACAATTCTAAAGGATTGGACAACTCAAAACCCATATCTAAAAACAATTCATTGGACTAGTGGAATAGAAGTAGGGATACGGAGTGTTAATTTAATTTACACTCATTTAGTATTATCTCAGCAAAACAAATTGACAAAAAATATAGATGATAGTATCAAGAAATTGATACAATACAATTATCAGTTTTTGAAAAACCATTTATCATTGTATTCGTCAGCTAATAATCATTTAGTAGCTGAACTTACTGGATTGGTAGCGATCACTTCTTATTTTAATAATAAAAAATACTTAAACTCTAGAGAAAAATGGAGAGAGAAACTATATAAAGAAATTGAAAATCAAGTGAATGATGATGGTGTTAATATGGAACTATCAACCCATTACCATGCAGAAGTTACTGATCACTTTTTGAACGCACTGCAGTTTATTAAAAGATGTGGAAATAAGATTCCGGAAAGGATAGAAAATAGATTTAAAAAAATGTTTACCTTTTTAAATCATGTAGAATACACAGGTAATAAAACAATTTTTGGTGATAATGACGAAGGATATTTATTATTCCCTTGTTTTACAGAGAATTTTTCTATTTACAAATCATTATTAAAAAGTTCGGATATTAGTTATAATACGAACTTTCTGAATTCAGAAAGTACTGATTTGAGAAATTATTTGATGTTTGGAGAAAATCATGAATTAAAGCAAAAAGGAAAAGAAAGTACAGTTATTAAAGATGAAATTTTTCCTTCATCGGGGTATGCTTTTTTTTATAATGAAAATAAAAGCACTAAACTTTCTATTGATTTCGGTACTATAGGAGATAATCTTTTAACAGCACACGGACATTCAGATATCTTTCACTTTACTCTAGAAGTTAAAGGGATTCCTATTTTGATTGATTCAGGCACATTCCAATACCATACAAAGTATCATAAATGGAGAGAATATTTTAAATCGGTTAAGGCACATAATACAATTTCAATAAATGGGTTAAATCAAGCTACTTCTAATTCTAGAATGAGTTGGTCTAATTTACCAAACGTTAAGTTTTTAGATTCAGGTATGACTTCTGAAACATGTCACATAGTCGCAAAACACAATAGCTATAGAAAATTAGGATATACACATGAAAGAAGTTTTGTATTTAACAAGAAAGAAAATAAAATAGTAATTAGAGATATTTTAAAACCAATTAAAAACAATAATGAAGATGTAACGTTAGAATATTACCTTAATTTTAACCCAACATTAAGAATAACCCATAATAACGATAGCCTAAATATTAATGAAAGAAATGTAAAGATAAGGATAGAAAATTCATTTTTTAAAGGAGGTGAATTAATAGAAGGTGATGAGAGTAAAATGTTGGGATGGTATTCAAAATCTTATGACAAGATACAAAAAGGGGCAATGTTTATGTTTACAATAAAAATTAATAAAGAAATATCATTTATAACAGAAATTAATATTGATGCTTGATATCAATTATAAATTAGCAAACATAAAAGAAAGACTATTTTTACTAGGAGTCTTTTCTCTTCCAATATACCAAACAATAAATCATTGGTTTTTTGCGAGTTTTATGGTAGTATCTTTTATTTTGTTTTTTTTAGATAAAAAAACCTTTGCAAGTTTAAAGTCATTTAAATTTTTAATTTTAGCTGTAGGATCCTTTTTTATTTTAAAAATATTTGGGCTCTATAATGCAATTGATTTTAAACATGGTATTAAAGAACTTACCAGAACGCTAACATTTTTATTATATCCTATATTTATTTTAAGCTTTAAAACTCAAATAAAGGATTTTTCAAAATTTGAAAATAAAGTATTTTATGCCCTAGTATATGGTAGTGTTGTTACTGCTATAATTTGTTGGACCAATGTTATTGTTTCCTTAAAACCAGATGATATTGCAGCAAACACTTTTTTTGGATGGAAGAAAAGCGGTTCTTATCTTACTCAAATTTTAAACTTACACCCTCCTTATTTGGGGCTATTACTAGTTGCTTCAATTGTTTTTTTGTTTAAAGAAGTTTTTTACACTATTCAAATTACAAATAAAAAGAAATATCTCAATGTGAGTATAGCTATCTTTCTACTTATTTTCTTATTCAATATAACAGCGAGAAATTCATTATTCTTTTTAGTGTTATTATCTTTTGTGTTTTTAATTTATACCAAGCGCTGGAAATTATTACTAGTTCCTGTATTATCATTAATCATCTCAATTATAGTTATTGTCAATCACCCCTCACAATATTATAGAATAAAAATGTATGATATGTTAGGAATGTCAAAAAATGACGAGTTTAAAGACAAGCGTTTTTCAAGACTAGCAGCATCTTGGAATGTTTTTAAAACAAACCCAATAATTGGTGTTGGCGCAGGGAATGTACAAAAACTTAGAAACGAACAATATCAATTAAAAAATGATACTATTGCCCTAAAAAAGAGCTTAAATGCACACAACCAACTTTTTGAATATTTAGCGAAACACGGTCTAATAGGAGGAGGTATTTTTATAGGAGTAAATTTATTTTTTTTAGGATATCTTTTACGAAACAAACAATATTTTTATATAATTCTTTTAAGTAATGTTTTGATTGCAACCTTAACTGAAAGTATTTTCTTTAGAGTATTGGGAATTCAATTTTATGCAATTTTAATTTCTATGGGGATATTAGCAGCTTCAGCATTTCAAGAAAAATAATTTAAAGAGCAGTAGTTATTAGACATTCAAAAACATATTTATTCATTTCAACACATCTACTATCTATATTATTAGCTGTGTTTTATGTAACAGAAGGGTACAGTAAATATGTGAATTTAAATTTTCACATGCGCCCAGATATAACAAAGGTGGTAAAGTTGGGGGTTATAGTGTTTATTATTCTCTCTTTAATTAAAAATTATCGGTTAATCATTCAACTAACATTTATTGGATTAAGTTTTATTTTAGGACAGTTATTTATTAGTCCAAATTTTGATTTGGTTATAATAGGGGTACTCCTAAAGTATATTTTTCCAATACTTCTTTTCGCATACTTTAACAAAAATAAATTGAGTGACAATGCTAAACATATATTGCAAATTACTTTTGAAAAAGTAATTATTTTTAATAGTTTGTTAATTGTAATAGGGGGCATTTTTGAAATACAACTCTTTAAAACCTATGGTGGTCGTTTTGGATATAATGGTTTATTTGTGACATCTGCAGCTGGCACTTATGCCTACTTAGTTGCTTTGTTTTATTTTTTGTTTAAATACAAAAAAAAGTTTATTTATGATATTAAAAGTATCATTATAATGATTTCTTGTTTATTGATAGGAACCAAATCCTTATACTTAGGAGTGGGATTTGTTTTGATGTTTTATTTCATTCTTTATACAGATAAAAGACAACGAATTCTCGGACTTTCGTTTATAACAATTTCATTAATAGTTGCAGTTTATTACGCGTTATTTATTTGGGATGTATTTAATAGTATATGGTTAAATGATGGTCTTTTAACATCTATTTTGTCGTATAGAGATCAATTATTTATTGACAGAACGCTTCCATTTATCGAAGCCAATTGGTCTGCAGTAAATTACTTTTTTGGTGGTGTAAATAGTATCTCTACAAGATCTCAAATGGGATTTGTTGATGTGTTTTATTTTTTCGGAATAGTTGGTGGATTCTACTATTTGTGGGTTTATAAAAGTACGTTTATAAAATTTAAAATAAATCGAGTTTCTTTATTGTTTTTGTTTTTACTTTGTGCTATAATTTTTATCTCTGGAAATTTCTTTTTGAATGCCTCAGTCGTAATATATATGTTAGTTGTAAGAGAATCATTATTAAATTATGACAACAATCACAAAATTAGAGTTTAATAAAATAGAATGAAAAGAAACATTTACAAGAAATAGTAACTCATTGCAGACTTCAATCATATATTTATTAGGCGCAGGACGTAGCGGCACTACATTATTAGCAACGGTATTGAATAGTCATACTGATATTATGACTATAGGCGAAATGCATCAATTTTTTGAACACCTCGAGATGCATAAGATGTGTTCTTGTGGAGATGATTTAAAAAAGTGTATTTTTTGGGAAACTATTCTTAGCGAATTAGAACTTAATGAAATACAAACTCGTAATAATGCTAGATTAGTTGAACTAAAAGAAAAGCACTCTAACATTTTAAAATATTTATTGAACCCTCCTCAAGAAAAGGAGTACAGTAAAATACAAGAAGAAGTTTTTAGATTAGTTCAAAAACAAAATACATCAAAGTGGTTATTAGATTCATCAAAATATATTGCTCGGTTTTTGTTGTTAAAACAAAATAAAAAAAACAAAGTAAAAGGGATTTATATTATTAGGGATATAAGAGGAGTTATCAACTCATTTAGCAAACAAGTTCAGACCCCAAAAAGCCCCATATCAACTATTTTATATTATTCAGTCATAAACTTTTTTGCTCAACTAACCTATTGGTTAAATAATGATATTATAAAAATAAAATATGAAGATTTTGTGACAAACCCAGAGCAAGTAACGAATATTATATATCATCATATTTTTGAAAATAATAAGAGAGTATCATTACCCAATTCATTTGAAATGCCTCATATTATTGGGGGTAACAGAATGAAAGCAAATACTAATATTACTATTAAAAAGGATGACAACTGGAAACAAAATATTTCTAGAGTAAAACAAATATCCTATTATATTTTAACATTTCCATTTATGATATTAAACAAGTATAAAATATAAATGAATATATATATAACATTAGATTACGAATTATTTTTTGGCTCTAACAGTGGCTCTGTTGATAAATGCATTATTGAACCCACAAATGCAATTTTAGACATTGTAAATCCACATGATATAAAAATTGTTTGTTTTATTGATGCTGGTTACTTGATTGCACTTGAAAGACAAAAAGGAGAACACCCTCAATTAAAAATAGATTATGATAAAGTCACACAACAAATAAAACACCTTTCAGATAATGGGCACGGAATAGAATTACATGTTCATCCACATTGGGAAGATTCTTATTTTGATGGAGAAAATTGGGCTTTTGATACCTCAAGATATAAGTTGTCAGATTTTAATCATAAAGAGGTATTAGATATTATTACTCAATATAATAATATTTTAAAAAAAATTACAGGGAAATCTCCTGTAGCATTTAGAGCCGGAGGTTGGAGCGCGCAACCTTTTATAAATATTAAAAAAGCTTTAGAGATAAATAACATATTTATTGATAGCACTGTTTACCCTAAAGGATATTATAGTTCAGGTAATCAAGTTTTTGATTTTAGAAGCATTCCTGAATATAAATCAAGTTATAAGTTTTCTGATGATTTAACTAAAGAAGACTTAAGTGGGAGCTTTATTGAGGTACCTATTAGCTCTACTAAAGTAAGCCCATTTTTCTTTTGGAAATTTGCTCTAAAAAAAATATTTAAACAAAAAAGAGATTTAGCTTTTGGAAATGGAAAAGCAGTTGGAATGAGTAAAAAGGAATTACTAAGATTAATGTCTTCATATTCATATAGTGTTGTTTCAATTGATGGATTTAAAGCGTCCTTGATTAAGAGTAGCTTTAAAAAATATGTAACAAATACAAATAACAAAGGTGATTTTGTTTTGATAGGTCATCCAAAAGCATTTACACAATATTCTTTAAATAAGTTTTCACAATTTATTAATTATAATAAAGATAAACATCAATTTACAACTTATAAAAGTAAGGGTTAATTTAATATGAATAACAGAATCAACATTCTTAACACAACTATTGACAACTATTCGATGCAAGAAACATTAAGTTTAGTTGGCACTGCGATTGAAGACAATAAACAAATGCATCATGTTGTAGTGAATGCAGGGAAAATAGTTTCCATGCAAAAAGATTTACAATTGCGTAAAAGTGTTAACGAATCCGATTTAATCAATGCAGATGGTCAAGCTGTGGTTTGGGCATCAAAAATGTTAGGGAAGCCTTTAAAAGAGCGAGTTGCAGGAATTGATTTAATGGTAAACTTAGTAGCGTTAGCAGCCCAAAAAAACTATAAAATATTTTTCTTTGGCGCCAAAGAAGAAATAGTAAAAGGGGTTGTTAGTAAGTATTCAGAGCAATACTCTAATGATATTATTGCAGGTTACAGAAATGGTTATTTTAAGAAAGAAGAAGAACAAGAAATAGCGAAGCAGATTTCGGATAGCGGTGCAAATATGTTATTTGTAGCCATTAGCTCACCAACCAAAGAAAATTTCTTATTCGAAAATAAAGTGCTTTTGAATAAAGTGAATTTTATTATGGGAGTAGGAGGTAGTTTTGACGTTGTGGCAGGGAAAGTAAAAAGAGCACCATTATGGATGCAGAAAAATGGTTTAGAGTGGTTTTATAGGTTTATACAAGAACCTAAAAGAATGTGGAAAAGATATTTAATTGGCAACTATAAATTTTTGACTTTGGTTTTAAAAGAAAAGTTTTCTTAAAGCTATATTTTTTCAAATTCTCCGTATCTTTGAATTAAAATAGCAACTTGAAAAAAGGATACTCTAAATATTTAAAACCCATTTCAGTATTTGTTGATTTATTAATAATCAACTTTTCCATGTTTCTGTTTTCAAGTGATGTTTATGCTGATATCACTTATATATTTTACATCAATTTTGGTTGGCTATTAATAGCTTTTTACACTAAGTTTTATCATGTGTATCGTTATACAAAGCTCACCAAGGTTGTTTCGTTACTTATCATCCAGCTCGGAATTTTCTTTTTAGCTTATTTTGCCTACTTCAGTTTATTTCATGAAGGAGCTGTAGTTGAAAAGCAAACTGTTTTATTGGCAATTTTATTTTCTGCACTCATTTTATTCAAAATTATTTTTGTTTATTTTTTAAGACGGTATCGTGTTAGTGGACACAACTATAGATCAGTCGTAATTATTGGAGGGAATCAATCCTTAGAATCTATTGCAACTTTATTTCATGAACGGACTTATTTAGGATACAAACTCTTAGGCTATTTTTCTGACAAATACCAACAGGGAAAAGAATATCTTGGGAGTATTTCAGAAAGTATTGATTTTATTATATCAAATAATGTTGATGAGATTTACTGTTCCATTTCAGAGTTTTCAGAAAAAGAGCTTAAAAAGATGATTGAGTTTGGTAATACACATAATAAAGTTGTAAAGCTGATTCCTGATTCTAAAGGTGTTTTTAGCAAAGGGATGATGTTAGAGCACTATGATTACATCCCAGTATTGTCAATGAAAAAATTACCTTTTGACGATCCAGTTATAAAACACTCTAAACGATTATTCGACATCCTTTTTTCTACATTTATAATTGTATTTGTACTTTCTTGGATAAGCATTATATTATTCATTTTAATAAAATTAGACTCCAAAGGCCCTCTAATTTTCAAACAGGATAGAGATGGACTGAACGGTGTACATTTTGAATGTTATAAATTCCGCTCTATGGGGATGAATAAAGAGGCTCATAAAATTCAAGCAACAAAAGACGATATGCGGGTTACACGAATCGGCAAGCTCATTCGTAAAACTAGCATTGATGAATTACCACAATTCATTAATGTTTTAATGGGAGATATGAGTGTGGTAGGTCCAAGGCCTCACATGACCAGCCAATCGATAAAATATGCACAAGTAGTAGATAAATATTTTATGCGTAACCTCGTTAAACCGGGTGTTACAGGATTGGCGCAAGTAAGAGGCTTAAGAGGTGAGATAGAAGCGAATAGCGATATGAATAATCGTGTACGAATGGATATTTTCTACATCAACAACTGGTCTTTTGTTTTAGATATTAAAATTATTGTACAGACCGTGTTTAACGCCTTACAAGGAGAAGAAAAAGCATATTAGGTGAACAGTGAATTACGTGTGATTCATTAACTCTTATCTAAAATAGTAAAACGTCACTTCGAGTGTTTTTTATGAGGGACGATTAAAAAATGTATCGAGAAGAAATCAACTCACAACCAACAACTCATCAATATTAGTAGTATATCTAGGAGACAAATGTTTTTGATGCATTTTCCAAGTACGCTCTAAATCTTGATTTGCCAACTTAATTTTATAAACACCCAGTTTTATATTTAAACTATCAATAGTATTCATTAGTGGGTCGTGTTTTGGGTTTTGATATTCAAACAAGTTGAGTTGATGATTATCATTTGGTACCAATCCTGTAACAATAACCCCTGTGCGCTTATACTTAACCCCTCTTTTAAATATTGATGCAACAGCTTTCACAGCATATTTAGAAATGACCAAAGAAGAATCGGTAGGGTAAGGTAATGCCACATGAATAGAAGTTCGGTGTTGCTCAGCATTTTTTTTATGACGGTCGCTACTTAATAATACAATTATCATATTACATAAAGATTCTTGCCGCCTTAGTTTCTCTGCGCAATTTGTTGCAAACGTCGAAACGCGCTCTTTTATATTATCAATATCAGAATAGGTAGTTTCAAAACTTCGGGTAGTAGCAATGGCTTTTTTGCGGATAGTGGCATCCTCTAATTTCAACATCTCAATTCCTTCCAAATCTTTTTTTAGATGGAGTTCTGTAATAGAAAAATTTCCCAGAACCCAACTATCCGAAAGCCGAGTAAAATCATAAGCTGTTTTAACACCTTGCGCTTTTAACCTTTTTGAAAGCCGACGACCAATTCCCCAAACCGAAGAAACCTCAGTCCATTTTAATGCTTTGACACGCTCTTTATCCGAAGAAATGACAAATACATTCGTTGTTTCTTTTGGGAATTTCCGCGCAATCTTATTCGCCACTTTTGCCAATGCTTTGGTAGGTGCTATTCCTACGCTTGTCGGAATCCCAGTCCACTTTAAAATACGGCGTTGCATTTCTATTCCGTACTTTTTTAGGTCATAATTTTCGTAACCTTTAAACTCTAAAAAAGCCTCATCGATACTGTAAATTTCAATATCAGGTGTAAACTGTTCTAAGATAGACATTACCCTAGAACTCATATCTCCATACAGTGGATAGTTAGAAGAAAATACATGAATATCATGTTCTTTAAAAAAATATTTATACTTAAAGGCAGGAGCCCCCATAGGTAACCCAAGAGCTTTTGTCTCATCACTACGCGAGATTACACATCCATCATTATTTGATAAAATAGCGATGGGTTTATTGCGTAATTGTGGTTTAAAAACTCGTTCACAAGACGCATAAAAATTATTACAATCAACAAGAGCATACATAATGGTAAAGGTATTTATTATTTTTTAGGCATTTCATATTTTGAAGTATGAAAAGGTACTATCGTCACTTCGAGTGATTTTTATGAGACACGAATAAAAAATGTATCGAGAAGTATACGTATTTTTGAAGAATGAATTTCCCAGAAAAACTTGATAATAAACTTTCCGAAAGAGGCGCTACAAACTCTTTGCGGAAACTCACAAACCAAAATAATTTGATAGACTTTTCGTCAAATGATTATTTAGGTTTTTCGAAATCCAAAGAAATTTTTGAAAAAGCACATCAGTATTTAGCCGAAAATAATTTACAACAAAACGGAGCCACAGGTTCCCGATTATTATCTGGGAATCATGAATTACATGAACAAGTAGAACAACAATTAACTTCATTTTTTAATTCAGAAGCAGCCCTACTTTTTAATTCGGGTTATGATGCTAATGTTGGGTTATTTTCCTCAGTTCCACAGCGTGGAGATGTTATTTTGTATGATGAGTATATTCATGCTTCTATCCGAGATGGAATTCGATTATCTAATGCTAAAGCTTATAGTTTTAAACATAATGATTTAGCAGACTTAGAGCAGCAGATTCTTCGACAAGCTCAGAATGACAGTCTAAGGCACACTGAGCTTGTCGAAGTGTATGTTGCAACCGAATCCGTATTCTCTATGGATGGTGATTCTCCAGATTTAATAGCGCTGTCTAAACTTTGTAAGAAACACAAAGCACATTTAATTGTCGATGAGGCTCATGCTGTTGGGGTCTTGGGTAAAAACGGTTGTGGATTTGTAAGTGAATTGAATTTAGAAAAAGTAGTTTTTGCAACAATCGTCACTTTTGGAAAAGCTATGGGTTGTCATGGAGCGGCAATTTTAGGGAGTGAAAAACTTAAGGAATATCTTATCAATTTTGCTCGAAGTTTTATCTATACCACCGCTTTACCACCCCATGCATTGGCAACTATAAAAATGGCTTTTGATGAGCTAGTTATCATGAACGACATGAACCTGCCTGCGGTAGGCAGGGAATCTCAACAAGAAAAGCTTCAAGTAAACATTCAATATTTTAACCAGCAACAATCAACTAACAACAATCAACTAAATTTTATAAAAAGTAATTCCGCTATCCATTGCTGTATCATACCAGGAAATGAAAATGTTAAATCAATTGCGAATCAACTTCAAGAAAAAGGTTTTGATGTTAAGCCGATTTTATCACCAACAGTAGCGAAAGGACAAGAACGATTGCGAATTTGTTTACATACATATAATTCGAAGCAAGAAATTGACGAGGTGTTAAAGTTACTTACTACTTTTGTGACAACGTCACCCTGAACTTGTTTCAGGGTCGCAACATACTAATATGAAACATAAATACTTTATCACAGGGATCTCAACCGATGTTGGTAAAACCATTGCATCTGCAATATTGGTTGAAGCTTTAAATGCTGATTATTGGAAACCAATACAAGCTGGAGAGTTAGAAAATTGTGACGCCAAAAAAGTGAAGGGATTAGTATCTAATTCTATTTCAAAGTTTTATCCAAATTCGTATGCATTGAAAACACCCATGAGTCCACATGCTGCTGCTGTTATTGATGGAGTCAATATTACATTAGACAATATTAAAGAGCCCAAAACAGACAATCATTTGGTAATTGAAGGTGCAGGAGGATTGTTAGTTCCAATAAATAATACTCAAACGGTGTTGGATATTATTAAATCAGAATATAAAGTAATTGTGGTGTCAAGACATTATTTGGGAAGTATCAACCATACACTTTTAACCATTAAATTACTGCAAGAAAAAGGATTTGATGTTTCAATAATCTACAGTGGAAATGAGCATAAAACGACTGAAGATATTATTCAAAAAATGACTAAAACTAGAGTGATTGGTCGAATTAATGAAGAAGAAAAATTTGATAAAGAAATTATTAAAAAATATGTAGATTTATTTATAGATAAGTTGATATGAGTTTACAAGAAAGAGATAAAAAACACCTGTGGCACCCATTAACACAGCATAAATTGCATCCCAATCATTTGGCAATAACCAAAGCAAAAAGATGTGTGTTGACAGATGATATTGGTAATGAATATATTGATGGAATCGCATCGTGGTACACTTGCATGTATGGTCATTGCAATGAATATATTACAGATAGGGTAAAAAGTCAATTAGACCAATTAGACCAAGTGGTATTTAGCGGATTTACTCATAAGCCAGCCATTGAGTTGTCCGAAACTTTGATGCAAATATTACCTGATAATCAGCAAAAAATTTTCTTTTCTGACAATGGTTCTACCTCGGTAGATGTGGCCATCAAAATGGCATTGCAATATCATTTTAACAAAGGTGATAAAAGAGGAAAAATAATTGCACTAGAAGGAGGTTTTCACGGCGATACTTTTGGCGCAATGTCAGTTTCTGGATTATCAGTTTACAACGGTCCTTTTGAAGAGTTTTTTATTGATGTGTCTAGAATTCCAGTTCCGAATGCAGATAATTTTGAAGCTGTTAAAAAGCAATTCATCCAATTATTAGAAACCGAAAATATAGCAGCATTTATTTTTGAACCATTAGTGCAAGGAGCATCTGCGATGTTTATGTATGAAGCAGAACTACTAGATGAATTAATTGAAATAGCACACTCCTTTGGTGCAGTTACAATTGCCGATGAGGTGATGACTGGTTTTGGAAAAACAGGTAAGAATTTTGCTTCTGATTATTTAGAAAACAAACCAGATATCATGTGTTTGTCAAAGTCATTAACTGGTGGTATTGCACCAATGGCATTAACGACTTGTACTCAAAAAATATATGATGCTTTTTATGATGATGAGCTAGGTAAAGGTTTTTTTCACGGCCACACCTATTCTGCAAATCCGTTAGCATGTACTGCTGCTTTGGCAAGTATGGAATTGTTGCAAACCGATGAAATGCAAGAAAATATTGAGCGAGTTATTCAATCTCATCAACAATTTAATGAACGAATTAAAAACCATTCAAAGGTAGAAAGCACACGGCAATTGGGAATTATTTTTGCGCTAGATTTGAATATCAAAATGGAGCGCTATGGAAATTTGAGAGATAAAATCTTCAACCATTTTATGGATGATGGAATCTTTTTACGACCACTAGGAAACACCATTTACATTCTAGCGCCTTTTGTCATTACAGATTTAGAGTTAGAGAAAATTTACACCTCAATAGAGAAATTACTGGATACACTATAAATTTTAATGGTCACTGCGAGTTTTACCTTTTTGTAAAACGTGACAGTCTCTATAATTAGTAAAAGATTGCTTTTTCACTTGTAGTGAACTGTTAAGAAGAAAACATTATAATTGGTTTTAGCAACTATCAAATTCCCTCTAAAGTTTTATCTAACAAATTGATGCGTTCTTGAGTATCATTTATAATAACATATAAATCTTCATATACCCATTCGCCATCAAACCTTTCTGCAACAGCAACCAAGGTTCCAGTACCATTTAACCCTTTTAGAGGCACAGTAAAATCGGCACTCCCACCTTTATTTTGGATAGAAACATTTCCGCTCATCATACCATCAGTTTCAACGGGCTCTCCTAAAATCTGAATGACTTCAGGGCTATTAATTGCTTGTTCTACAGCATAATCGTATGGAGTAGAATTTTTTACAAAATTTTTAATCCCAAAAAATGCTGCACCTGCACCAAAAACAACAAATAAAATAATTCCGACGCAGCCACAACCTGGTACTGCCCAAACCCAATTTCTACCAAACCAACTTTTGTGTTCTTCCATAATTTAATGTTAAATTTTAAAACTTGTCTGTTCGAGCGCAGTCGAGAACTTAGAAAGTTATTTAGGCCTCGACTGCGCTCGACCTGACAACAAAAAAGCTAAACTGCTAAATATCTATATTTAATTGCTCTAAAACGGATAGGATTAAAAACTAGATATTACTTTTGCTAAAAATACAAAATTAGTGCAACACCCTATTTCGATAACAGCCTTAACTTCGATTTCTCCTTTGGGGAATAACCCTGAAACTATTTGGAAAAATTATTTAAATAATCAACATTGTTTTACAACGAAAGAAACTAAAGGAGCAAATCCGTTTGTAGCAACTTTATCAAAAGAAGACACAAAAGAAATAGATACATTAAGAAAGTCAAATAAACATTATCAAGATTTAGACAAGTCTGTTTTAATGGCGATTTATGTTTCTAGAAAAGCAATTAAAAGAGCTGATTGGAAAACAGGAAATTTCGGAATTAATTTAGGCTCTTCTCGAGGTGCCACAGAATTATTCGAAAAACACCATCAAGATTTTTTAGATAGAAAAAAGGCGATGCCTTTAGCATCTCCAACCACAACCTTAGGAAATATATCTTCTTGGGTCGCACATGATTTACAATCGTCAGGACCAACGATTAGTCATTCTATTACTTGCTCAACAGCTTTGCATGCCGTGTTAAATGGAATCGCTTGGATTAACGCTGGTATGAGTGAATCTTTTTTAGTGGGTGGTAGTGAAGCCCCTTTAACAGACTTTACCATTGCCCAAATGAAAGCATTAAAAATTTATGCTGATGATGGGTTGCTGAACGATTTTGATAATAATCAGAATGAAGTATACCCTTGTAAAACGTTCGACTTTTCAAAAAAGAAAAATACAATGATTTTGGGAGAAGGAGCTGCTGCCATTTGTTTAGAAAAAGGAAATGTCAAAAATGCACTTGCTACAATTGAAGGAATTGGTTATGCTACAGAAATTTTAGAACACAATATTTCCATTTCTGATGAAGCTGAATGTTTTCAAAAATCGATGCAAATGGCAATGAAAAATATAGATGTTTCAGATGTAGATGTAATTGTAATGCACGCACCCGGAACATTAAAAGGAGACCAATCTGAGTATAATGCAATTAAACAAATATTTGGCAATAAATCACCAGCTCTTACTTCAAACAAATGGAAAATAGGACATACATTTGGTGCCTCTGGAGCGTTGAATTTAGAACTTGCGGTACTTATGATACAACATCAACATTTTATAGGGATTCCATTTTTAGAGAATCAACATCATCCAAATAAGATTGAAAAAGTATTGGTAAATGCAGTTGGGTTTGGAGGAAATGCAGTTTCAATATTATTATCAAAATAAAATATAATTAGTCAATTTAAAACAGTTTTAATACTTAAATATTATATGAATTTATTTTTTAAAAAGGACCAAATGAAATTTAAAACTCTATTATTTTCACTTAT
>JAQRMW010000277.1 GCA_028599075.1 Urechidicola sp.
AGTTCTTTTTACATTTAAAGGAATGTGAATATCGTTATAATTATAGAAATAAAAATTTGTATATTAGCACCCTAAAATTAATCAAAGATAACCCTCTTAAGTTATCTTGAACCAAAAATAAATATACCCACAAAAAATACAAGAAACTCCCGAAAATAAATATTATAAATATAATTGAGCTATAATAGGCTAGTATAAAAGTAAACATAACTAATGTAGTTAGTGAAAAAAGCATATTTAAAGTAGATCTAGTTAATATGCGTTCTATTCTTCCATGGTCATTAATCCGTTGTAAAATATCTCCTGTCATTTGAGTGTCGAAATATGAAATTGGTAAATTCATCAATTTTATAAAAAAATCTGACACTAAAGAGATACTTATACGGGTACTCAAATGCAATAATATCCAACCTCTTAAAATTTCAATTGAAGTTCTACCAATAAAAAGTGATAATTGTGCAAAAAGTATTAGATAAATAAAATGTACATCTTGATTTTTAATACCAACATCTACAACACTTTGAGTTAAAAAAGGAAAGACAACTTGTAATAAACTTGCCGCAAACAAACCAATAATTAGTTGCCAAATAAACCGCTTATATTTAAACAAATATTTTATTAGAAACTTAAACCCAAATTCCTGTATTTTGTCTTTCTTTAGATTGGAGGACTCTTCATCATTAAAAAATTTCGGTGTTGTCTCCAACAACAACGCAATACCTTCCTTTGTACTATTATTGGCATTGTCTCCAACCCAATGTTTTAAAAAGTCTTCTTTAGTATACTTTAATAAACTATGTGCAGGATCAGATATATAAAAAGTCTTTGACTTTTTTCCTTTAAGAAAGAAGGAGGATGAACTCTCAACTTTATATAAAACTACGTAATGATTATTATTCCAATGTAAAATACAAGGCAATGGAGCGTCAAGTAATGTATTCAAATCAACTTTTATTCCAAGAGAACGAAAGCCAACTTTTTCAGATGCACTACTTACTCGTAATAAACTACTACCTTCACGAGTTGTTTCACTTAAAACTCGTAATCTTTCAATAGAAATATTCTTATTGTAGTGTTTAGCAACTATTTTTATACAAGTCGCACCACAATCTTTTTCTTCCGTTTGTTTATAAAAAGGAAAAGATTTAAATTTCATTATTTAAGTTATGAAGGTTGAAAAATTTAATTGCTTTTTGTTTTAATGGATTTGTACTCCATTCTTCCCATTTATTTGTATATGGGCTATACCCACATTTTAATGGCTTGCTATACGGGTCATCAGGTTTTTCTGTATAAGCTCTACAGTCTGTGCACACATAGCGAAATTCACAATCTTTGCAAACATTGATTTGATCTTTTGAAATACTCCAATATTTTTTAAAATCTTCATGATTTAATGCATTTTCTAATGTAGTATCTTTTATATTTCCAAAACTATCAGGCATTGATGGGCAGTTTTTGATGTCTCCGTTAATATCTATAGAAATTTTGCGATTTAAACATGAGTTAAAGTTAATAGCCTCTAGAACTTTTGGCATATTTGTATTAAAATATTTTGAATCTATTACTCCACAAGATTTAAAAGAACTTATGTTACTTGTGGAATAATATAAATCAAATTGCAATTTTTCGCCCCATGAACTTGCATCATTATTTGGAGCATTAAAAAAGGTCAAACGTGTTAATTGATTCTTTTCATTATTAATCTTTATTAACAGAGTTTCGTCAATAGTATCACTGAATTTAGATGTTATCTCTAAAGATTGTATTCGTTTTCCTTTAAAAAAAAGAAAAATATCCATAAAATTTTTTAAAGATAATGATTCATAGAAAACTATTGAAATGTTTTTACAGCCTAAGTTTTCAATTTGTTGAATTGTTTTTTTGAGACTATCTATTTTTTTTGTTGTAAGTTCTATTATAGTATTTGTAATTTTCGAAGCAGTATGGTATTCTTTATTTAAAATAGGGAACCTATCATATTCTTCTGAATTGCAATAAAAACCATATTCATTTTCTAATAGAAAAACAAAATAGCTTTTTAAAATTTCTTTATTTTTTAAACCAAAAAGTTGCTTTATTGATTTTACGCTTTCCTTCTTATTTAGTTTGCTAATAATGTCAGCTAAATCATTTGGTATTAATTCTATTTTTTGTCTTTGAATATCGCAAATCATTGAGCGTTTGTATCCTTCGACTAATATACAACTTGCGAAAATTTTAAAATACTTCAAATTAGGCGTAATAAAGGTTTATTAGGTTTGATTACTCTTAGGGAATTAGTTTTGTAAAATGGACAATCTACATTTTTTCCAACAAAAATATTATTAGTTTCCACTTCTTTAAAGCCATCTATAATTGGCGTTTTATTTGATTTATTCATCTTTATTAGATAAAAAGTTAGCAACCTCTCTTTCAAGATTATAATTACATGGGTATGAAGTCATTCCAAATTGACCAATTGGATTCACTTCTAAAAAAACATATTCATTATTAGGTGTTACAATCATATCAATAGATCCACTATTGATTTTTAATTCTTTCATTAATGTATTTAAATTACCCTCTATAACTTTGGGTAGTATGTATGGTACATTTCTATTTGGTTTTTCATGATTGTATATTCTAAAGTCGACTTGAGTTTGCTTGTCATTTTGAGAAAATATAGCCATAGACCAAAAAGTTTCATTTAAATAAAAAATACGTAATTCATATTTCTTTTTTACATTCTCCTGAAAATATTTGTTTTTAAAGTTTTGTGATATTTCTTTTTTTGAAATGACACTTGTAAAAGACACATACACTTTATTATTTTTAATATAAGATGCACTTCCAGCTATTGGTTTAGTTATTATAGATTTAACTCCTAGTTTATCAATATTATAAAAGGACTTAGGAGTTAATAATCCACATTTTTCAGCTATAGTAAGCGTAATTAATTTATTAATATCATTATCAATAGGCTTATTTATATGCTTTTTGCTTTCTAATAAAAAATAAATAAAATTTTGTAAATGCGCATTTTCTTCATTTAAAATTCTAATAATATTTTTATCACTAATATTATCAATTTGTTTTAAATTTATAAAACCTCTTCTGTACCAAAAACTATTAATACTATTTAGACTTATTTTTTTTTCATTTATATTAAGAACAAATTTATTTTTTTTAAAATAAAAATCAACTTTATCTTCAGGTTGAATTATAAAAAATGGTTGATTGTTTAAAATCAACCATTCTATAACATCTATTGTAGATTGATCGTTTTCAATAGACAATATTAATATCATATGGAATTTATAATATGTTTACTAATCGTGAGAATGCATAATCAATCTACCTTTTTCATCAAAGGTAGCTGTACATGTATCGTTATTATCAGTAGATGTGACACTAACTTCATTCGTATCAGTACACTGTACGAGACACCCATATGTCCTAATCATATCTGTAGAACTAGCATCTAATACTGCGTTAGAATTTTCTTTTTGGAAATCATTTAATGATTTTAATTTTCTCATAATTTTAATTTTAATTGTTATTATATAATTGTTTTACTTTCCATTTGGAATAGCCTATCCTAGGCAGTCCTATTTTTAGGCGATTTGTATTAACTCTATTTTTTTCAACATCACTTATTTTTTTTGTACTAAAAACAAAATACTTTTGAGGGAGGTTATTAGTTAATAAATTTCTATCTACAATTGCCGCATAATCAATTGGATTTAATTCACCTAATAATACTTTTTTGTAAACAATTTTAGCTAATTCTCCATCTTTATCCTCATCTATACAATGAATTAATAAGCCATGTAAACTTGTGTTTTCTTTTCTAGTTCTATTTCCAACCACTCTACTATCAACAGAACCTTTTCGCAGTAAGTTCATTATGATTTTATAATGCTTTTGATCTATATTCATTAACGTATCAATACTATCTTTCTTTGAAAAAGAAAAGTCATTCTTTTTTCGTCTAAATTTTTGATCCAAGACATTCATATTAATAATAGAATCTCTCAATCCCCAATTAATTTTATTATTATATTCATTTTTTAATTCAGCAATTTCAATGTTTGACAATAATGATTCTTGCTTAATATTTTTTTCTAAATACTCATAATCATAACCCCAAATAGAAATCAATTTTTTTAATATGGGCTTAATTTTGTTTACATTATTTGTTTTTTTAGAAACATTGATATAGGTTTCCATTTCATAAATTACATCTTGATTTAATGGCTCGTATATTTCAAATATGCTATCTAAAATTTTATAACTATTTACAAAATCACCAATAATATATAAACTATCAGCCTCATAAACTTTTAAATAATAAGGTATATAATCAACTTCCTGATTAGCAATATTTTTTAAAGAAGTCTGTTTTGCATGTGAAGAACACGATAAAAAAAGAATCATAGAAAGTAGTAGTAAAAAAATTGTTTTCATAACTGTGTTGTAAAATTGAGATTAAATATTTGTTTTTCTATTTATTTATGTACTAATAGTTAGTAAATTTTTACTTAATTTAGCAAAACCAAAATGATATTATATGCAAATAGGCTCTAAATTAAAAAGAATACGTGAAAATAAGCGTATGTCACAGCAAGAAATTGCAGAGTTTTTAGATATTTCACAAAAAACCTATTCTAATATTGAGTGTGATAAAAGCAAACCTTCTTTGCCTCAATTGTCAAAATTAAGTAAGTTTCTTGATTTTGATTTATTAGAATTATTACAGGAGCAAGGTATTACATTCAATCAAAAAAAGAATAAAATTCATAATAATGGTATCATTCATAATAATTTTCCAATTGAGTTGAAAGAACAATACGAGGCACGTATTAATGATTTGCAAGAAATAAATTCGTTACTAAAAGACAAAATTACTTCTTTAGAAAACAACTAAAAAAAGCAATCTCACGTCTAAGATTGCTTTCTCGTTATACACGATTTTACCTAAAAAACCCCTGCTGTAATTATATTTTAAATTTAGTTATTCAATATTTTTTATTGGTAATTAACCATTCCACACACATTTTTCGCCATCACTTCTACCCTACCGTAAAAAGAGTGTTCCATTAACATCGCAAAGAAACTAATCAGAAGAAAAAAATAAAAAAGTATGTTGTTTAACTTCGCTTTTACCAAAGCAAAGTAACATAATGCGGTACATTATAGTACAAATACATTGTATAAGTAAAATAGCGAATACCGCGTATTTAACATAATTGCAGATATAATCAACACGTAGTGTTTTATATCGATAGTAATTATGTTACAACCATTTTACGACCAATACTTCAATAATAAAATCATTTAGTAGCTATAATGTAATATTATGTATAAAAATACCAACAGGTTTTAACTTCCATAATTATGCAAAATCCATTGATGGTACTAAATAAACAGAAACGTTCATTATTCTTTCACCTCTAACTTATAACCAACTCCATGTATATTTGTTAATTTAATAGATGCATCTGCTATTAATTTTTTTCTGAGTTTAGAAATATAAGTATCTAAACTTCTACCTACAATTACTCCATGATCTTCCCAAACCCTCTTTGTTAACTCATCTCTTTTGATAATCTGATTTGGATTCTCAATAAAGATTGAAAGCAACTCACACTCCTTTTTTGACAGGTTTATTTCAACAGCTTCTTTTACCAACTTATTCTGATCTGGATAAAATTGAAAACACCCTATTGATTGATAATTACTTTTACTTCTTTCTTTTTCTTCTTTTGATTTGCTCGTGTAGAGAAAGTAAACAGCAAATAAAAACGCTAATGCAAAGAAAACAATTAAAGCTATTTGACTACTGCTAAAAGAACTTCCTTTATTTATAAAATGAATTTCAATAAGATAACAATCCCTTTCTAAAACCCTACCAAAGCATGGAATGATACTTTTTTCTTCAGCACGTTTCATTTCATAGCTATACACAACTTCTTGGCTAGAACAAGATTTAACTTCTACCAAATAGTATAATGGTAAAGAGGCTTTATTAATATTTTGCTTAATGATAGTCGTCAAATCACTTGGAGCAATTGAAAGTTTATTCTCAAAAGAGAGCTGAAACTTTCCTTTATTTAACTCAACTATTGGTAAAACTAAAGAAGTAGAATCTTGATTGCTTAATAATAGTTCGTGCCCTACAGCTCGGAGTGAAACTTTTACTTTTTCAGAAGTGCCATTCTTTGAGGTTTTAAACACCGTAAAACTTACAACAATAAAAACAAGTATTGTTAAACTAATAATAAAGTAACTTTTTCTTTTGCCCATATGAAAAACAAATAACATACATTTTACTGACTTTTTACAATAGTTGACACTTCTTTTACATTCTTTTGACATATTCGGGTTAAGCTTCCTTTTAGTTTTACAATCAGATTAAAACAAATTGAATATTAACCTTAAATAAATTAAAAGATGAACAATTTTATTTCACTCGTAATTGTACTATTGACACTTTCAATAAGTACAAACCAGCCATTAACAGATGCTACTTTAAAAAACATTAAAGATGAAAGGCCTGTTACCTTTAAGGAGTTTTCCGTAAACCATGAAGATTATACACTTCATTTCAGTTTAGAAAATAGTAAAGACCTACAGCATATATTGGTTGTCGCCATGGAATTACACAATGATTCTTACTACGTTTCTCCAAACTCTAAAAGAGATTTTAAAGGAAAATTTAGAGGAGATTTTGGCACTACAGAAAGTATTGAATTTTATGGTGACTTTATTGAAACCCCTCTATCAGTTGAAGAATATGATCCACATCCATTTGTAAGGGGTACTATTAATTGGGTAAGAGAAGACACAACCTATAAACAGTTATTACTTTTAAAAACCCAAGAGAATTTTCAAGTATATGGTAGAATTATATTTACAATTGAACCACGTTGCACGCTAGAACAGATTCCTTTCTCACTAGTTTATGAAGACGGTGAGTTGGTATTTGTAGATGCCAAATGTTAATGAAATTATTTAGCGGTCAATTCATCTACATATAACATATAGGTAGCAATGGCGTCCAATTCTTCATCAGTAATGTTTTTTAAGAAGCCATCAATATTATCTTGCATTATTGCTACTTGACTAGCAGTAGTATCTACAATAGGTTCTGAATTTCCTTTTAAAAAGGCAACAATATCTGCATCATTTTCTTTGTAAACATGCATAATATCAACAACCGATGGGCCTATTTTCTTTTTATTTACAGCATGACAAGTGATACAAGTTTTTTCTGAAAACAATCGATTCCCAAAAAATATTTTTGAATCTCGGCTTAATTCTGGTCGTTCAGCAGGATTATTATCAATACTTTTTTCTGTTTTTTTATCTGCATTACAACTGCTAAGCAGAAGAATTGCTACAGTAAATATAAATAAACGCATAATAGTTTCTTTGAGTTTTATAATTTAAAAAGAAGATTTGTCTAAAATAGATAATATTACAAGCATTAACAAATTGATGGCTTTATTCTATTTATATATAAACATATTGATTATAGAATAACAGCCTTTAAAATAGCTGTTCCACTTTTTGTCTGAATAGAAATTATATACACACCTGCTTGCAACTTTCGCCCATCGTAATTTCTTGCATTCCAATTAATCTTTTGTTTACCACTGTTTACAAATTCATCCAGTAGCGTGTTCACTTTTCTACCTAATAAGTCATGCACTTCAACTATTATATGTTCTTCATTTTTCGCATCAAATGTAATGGTAGTTTCTTCTTTAAACGGATTAGGATAATTACTAGCGTTTAAAACGTTATTAGCAAAATCTTCAGTTCCTAAAGGTATAGCATGATTTATATGTGTATAATAGACATCTTGCCCCCCGTTAATAGTATTTGCCCAAGCCAAATGTACACCTTCATCATCCGAAACCATATCAAAATAGTCGCCCATTTTTTGTTGATTTGGATAGCCAATATTTGGATTAAACGCAATGGATATCGCTTCGTTTGTAGACCAAGTATCTCCTTGACTTGTAGAGAAAGAATAATATAAAACCGATTCATTTGTATCTGTAGAAGCATCACGTGTATCTAACCAAACTACATCAATACGTCCATTGGGTGCTATTGACATAGTGCCAAACCATTGGTAATTATCTGTACTAGCATCTGCATTTATTCTAATTGGCGCATTAAAAGTTTGCCCTCCATCTGTACTTTTAGCAAACATAACATCAGCAGGGTCACTGTTAGAAGTGCGATCTACCGTTGCCAGGGCATATACATTTCCATGGCCAACATCACCAGATATATCTACAGCTACCCACATTTGACCTAATAATCCAACAGGGTTTACTAGTGAGCCCGCTCCTTTCAAGCTCCCATCCAAATCAACCACTGAATACGAATCGAAAGTAACAGGAATACTGGTGTCTTTTGCTGTAGTAGATTTTACAACAATGAGTCCAGCAGAACTTGTACCTGCAACATACAATGTGCCATCAGCATCTACAGTCATCGTACCCCATTTTGGAGAACCATCAATAGGTTCGCAATTTTCAAAAGTAATACAACTATCTGTTGACCGTGTAAAATCGTTTGAATTACAAGACGAATAATTTTTATCCCAAAAAGAATAATTATTCCCAGCTCCTATCCCCTCAGATCTATCAATTGCCATCCATTGCTTGTCGCCTCCTCTAGCAGATACTGGACTGCCCCATGTTACACCGCCATCTGTAATGCTAAAAACTTCGCATTCATAAGAAGATAATAGACTATTGTAATAAAAATTTCCTTCAGCATTAAAATCCAAAACAGGGTCTGTATGATAAACTCCAGGATCTAATACTCCGGGGAATGTCCATGTCAAGCCTCCATCATTAGAATATCCAAAACCTGCTTGTCTAAAATTGCTAGCAACAGTATCAAATTGTCGCCAACCAATTACTATTCTGTTTGGGTTAGTTGGATCAACTGCAATAGATGGTTCATTAGCAGCATCACCAATAATATCGTTACCATTGACATCAACATTTACCTGCACTGTAAAATAATCTGCATTTGCAACTCGATATGAGCTTCCTTTTTGCATACTTTCTCGTGATACATAAATATAAGCATCCTCTTGCTGCTCCTTATACACTTCTTCTTGTGCAAAGAGCATCCATGGTGTCATGAATAATAGGCATATCAGTTTGCAGTAGTAATTTCTTTTCATAGATTAGTTTTTGGTAGCTTATGAGGATTGCTGGTTATACTTAAAAAGCCCTCTAAGCTAACTATCAAATTTAGATATAGTTACATTAATATTTTATGATAATTATCATAGGAGTAAATTAATTGTGTCAATCTACCTCGTATGAACTATTATATCATATGGTAAAATTTTCATTTTTATAAAAGTTTAGTATCTTCACATCATCAAATAAAAAAACACTTTCAAAATAAAACCCACTCTATAATACATGCCAACAAAAAATAAATTCGGCGCATTTGCTGGTGTATTTACACCATCAATCCTTACTGTTTTAGGAGTTATAATGTACATGCGTTTAGGATGGGTTGTAGGTAATGCAGGACTCCTTGGTGCAATCGCCATTATCATTATAGCGCATGTAATTGCTGTTACAACGGGCTTAAGTGTTTCTTCTGTTGCAACTGATAAAAAAATTGGTGCTGGTGGAATTTATTATGTGCTTTCTAGAAGTATGGGAATTCCCATCGGTGGCTCTATTGGGATTGCGCTGTTTATTGGAACTGCTTTTTCTATTGCGCTATATTTAATTGGTTTTGCTGAAAGCTTGAATGGCTATTTTGGCTTCGGAATGACTACTAACGACTTTAGATTTACTGGTACCATTGCACTTGTATCTATAACTATCATCGCTTTGATTAGTACTTCATTTGCATTAAAAACGCAATTTATAATTCTTGCAGCAATTGTCATTTCATTAGTCTCTATCTTTTTTGGAACTTCACAATATATTCCTGAGACGATTCATTTTTTACCTAGTAATACTGCAGTACCTTTAGAGGTTGTATTCGCTATATTCTTTCCGGCAGTAACAGGGTTTACAGCAGGTATTGCCATGAGCGGAGATTTAGAAGACCCTAAAAAATCTATTCCAGTGGGCACACTTGCTGCAATAGGTGTGGGACTTGTAATATATATCGCCCTTGCTGTTTTTATTGCTTTTAATGTTGATAGCTCAGTGCTAAAAACAGATTATAATTTCTTGATGAAAATTGCCCTCTTTGCCCCAGCTGTTGTAGCGGGTATTTGGGGTGCTACCCTCTCCTCTGCGTTGGGTGGAATCCTAGGTGGCCCTAGAATATTACAAGCCATGTCTATCGATAAAGTTACACCCAGGTTATTTGGTAAAGGTCGTGGTAAAAATAACGAACCAATCAGAGCATTATTAGTTGTGTTTCTAATTGCCGAAGCTGGTATTTTAATTGGAGAGCTAGATGTCATTGCGCGAGTAGTTTCTATGTTTTATTTAACTGCTTATGGATTTATCAACATATCCTATTTTTTAGAAAGTTGGGCAAACCCAGACTTTCAACCTACTTTTAAGATAAAACGTTGGATTGGCCTACTTGGTTTTATAGCTTGTTTTGCTGTGATGTTTAAGTTAGATATGTTTGCTATGATTGCCGCACTTACTGTAATTGGTGTTCTTTATACTGGTCTACAACGGAAAGAAGTCAAACTGCAATCTAATGATGTATGGCGAAGTGTTTGGGAAAATGTAGTAAATAAAGGGCTCAAAAGAATTGATGCTAAAGTTGATGAAAATACCAATTGGAATCCAAATATAATTCTATTTTCTGGCCGTAGCGACCATCAATCTTATTTATTAGAATTGGGTAAAACAGTTTCTGGTCGAACAGGGATTGTTACAAATTTTAAACTGATACTCGACAAAAATAATGATAAGCCTCCTTTAAAGAAAACTGAACAAGTTGTACAAGATGATACTTTTAAAGACCTTGGTATTTTTGCAAGACAAATTAAGGTAGATAATATTTATACTGGCATTACAAACATTGCCTCTACCTTCGGATTCTCTGGTGTAGAACCCAATACCATTATGATGGGATGGCCTAAAGGCCTAGAAAACTCTACCGAATATGCTAAAATGACCGAAACCCTTTTGTATCTAGATTACAACTTACTCTATTTAGATTTTGATAGAAAAACAAAATTTGGTAATTACAATACGGTCGATCTATGGTGGAGAGAAACCGATAGTAAAAATGCCGAAATGATGTTGAACATAGCACGTTTTATCATTGCATCTCAAAAGTGGAACAATACAAATATTAGAGTACTTTTTGTAAATAACAACAATGTTGACAAAACTATAATCTATTCAAAAATAAGTAAACTGGTAGAAGATTTAAGGGTAAATGTTGCCATCAAAATAATTAACAATGCAGTAGAGCAAAAACCTTTTTATGAGCTCATAGAAGAGCAATCTATGCACACCGATTTGACCTTAGTTGGTATTCCTAATTATCAAATTGAAAAGCAAGCTGAGTTTGTGTTAAAAACAAATCAACTCTTCGAATCTATCGGCTCTACCCTCATGGTAAAAGCTGCCAATAATTTTAATGTCCTCGATTTAGATTTTATAAAAAGTGAATAACATTTATGACTTGTATTAAATTACAATTTCTTTTAATTGGTTATTTTGCACCAACTTTAACTAAAACAAAATACACCAAAATTTGAAAGTCTGTATTGCTGAAAAACCAAGTGTAGCACGCGAAATAGCAAACGTATTAGGAGCCAAAACAAAACGCGATGGCTACTTTGAAGGCAACGGTTATGCAGTTACATACACCTTTGGGCATCTCTGTACTTTATACGAGCCTAATGATTACAAACCACATTGGAAAAGCTGGGATTTAAACAATCTACCGATGTTGCCAGAAAAATTTTTGACCAAGGTTTCAAAAAATGAAGGCATCCAAAAGCAATTTAATATTGTAAAGAATTTATTTGACAAAGCAACGGTAGTCATAAACTGTGGTGATGCTGGACAAGAGGGTGAACTCATTCAACGATGGGTACAAAATCAAGCAAACTATAATGGAGAAATAAAAAGGCTTTGGATATCCTCTCTTACCACCGAAGCGATTAAAGAAGGTTTTCAAAACTTAAAACCTTCTGCCGATTATGATAACCTATTTTATGCGGGGTTCTCAAGAGCAATTGGAGATTGGTTACTTGGAATGAATGCTACCAGACTTTATACCGTTAAGCATGGTGGCTACAAACAAATGCTATCTGTAGGTCGTGTGCAAACACCAACCTTGGCAATGGTGGTAAAACGGTTTTTAGAGATTCAAAATTTTCAACCCCAACCCTACTGGGAGTTGCAAACTAAGTATAGAGACACCTTATTTAATTATGGAGAAGGTCGGTTTTTGAAAAAGGAAGATGGAGAAAAATTAGCTGACAAAGTAAAAGAAAGTGATTTTGAAATTACATCAATCACCAAAAAGAAAGGAAAAGAATATGCTCCAAAACTTTTTGATCTAACTGGGTTACAAGTGTATTGCAATACCAAATTTGGATTTACTGCCGATGAAACGCTAAAGATTGTCCAAAAATTATATGAACAAAAAGTAGTGACCTATCCAAGAGTTGATACTACTTTCTTGCCAAATGATGTATATCCTAAAGTTCCGAGTATCTTAAAGAATTTGACGAAGTTTCAAAACTTAACACAAACACTTTTAGGTAAAAAGATAAAAAAATCATCCAAAGTATTTAATGATAAAAAAGTAACAGATCACCATGCTATCATTCCGACAGGGATGCAAATTAGCTTGCAATACAATCAGCAAGTGGTGTATGATATTATTGTAAAGAGATTTATCGCTGTTTTTTATGAAGATTGTTCAGTTGCAAATACTACAGTAATTGGTAAAGCTGCAGATGTGTCTTTTAAAACTACAGGCAAAGAAATTTTGGACAAAGGATGGAGAGTTGTTTTTGAGACACCAGAATCAAAAGAGAAAAAGGAAACAGGAATTCTTCCAACTTTTACTAAAGGTGAAAAAGGAGAGCACATTCCTACTTTTGTTGAAAAGCAAACCAAAGCACCCAATCAATTTACGGAAGCAACTTTGCTACGTGCAATGGAAACTGCTGGTAAGCAAGTAGATGATGATGAGATGCGAGAACTAATGAAAGAAAATGGTATTGGAAGGCCTTCTACCAGAGCGAATATTATTGAAACTTTGTTTAGACGTAAGTATGTTATCCGTAAAAAGAAACAATTATTACCAACTGATACTGGTATTCGATTGATTGCCACCATCAAAAATGAATTGCTGAAATCTGCCGAATTAACAGGGCGCTGGGAAAAGCGATTGAAAGAAATTGAACGTGGCGAGTTTAATGCAGGTACATTTATCAAGAACATGAAAAAAATGGTAGATGAATTGGTATATGAGGTACGGATGGAAAAAGTTAAGGCAAATATTACGCATACCGCTAAAGCTGTAAAACCTAAGAAAGTAGTTAAAAACTCCAACGGAATTACATCTGAAAAATGTCCTAAGTGCAAAGAAGGCTATTTATTAAAAGGCTCATCTGCTTACGGATGTAGTGCTTATAAATCAGGTTGTGATTTTACGCTTCCCTTTAAATTTGAAGCAAAAAAAATATCAGAAAAACAATTTATTAGACTACTTAATAAAGGATCTACAGTTAATCTTAAAGGCTTTAAAACAAAAGAAGGGACCGTCGAAGGTCTTTTGCGTCTTGATGAAAACTACCATTTGGTATTAGAGAAAAAGAAAGGCAAAATTCCGGAAGTATTATCTTGTCCAAAATGTAAGAGCGGTACTATCCTAAAAGGGAAAACTGCATACGGGTGTAGCAATTATAAGTCTGGATGTAATTTTAAAATTACTTTTGAAGCTATCCGAATAAAGGCTACAGGCAATTCTCTTACAAAAGAATTAGTAGCTAAAATAATAAAGGAATCAATTTGAGTTTTCTCTCATTGATTCCTTTAAAAAAGTTTGTTTAAAATTTACTATAACTTCTTAGAAGTCATGTTGATTTTCATTGTCATCTCCTGTCCACTTGCAACCATATTCATGTCCATAGTAGAATAATTCACATTTCCTGTAGCTTTGTCAATTTCCATATTTCCAGAAATTGTACCTTCTGCTAACAATTCAATAGTACCAGAAATCTCAACTTCAACGATTTCTTCACCAATTGCTTTTACAGTATAAATCATTGTCATATCCATCCCTTTTTCAAGCTTATTGATGGTCCACGAATCACCAACTTTAACAGCTTCTTTAGGATAAACAACCGTTCCAGAACTGTTTGTAAATTGATCCATTCCATTAACAGGTGGCTCAACTGTTGTTTCAATAACCTCTGCACGATTGGTTGTTTTAGTCAGTATTGTAGCAGATAGCATCGGTGCAAATTGTGATGCCATCATTTTGCCCATATCATCTAATTCTTCTTCAGCAGTTTTAGAATCATAAGACATTGTCTGCCCACCTTGTGAAACATTCATTTTTATACTTTTGATAGTCATATCAATATTATATATAGTATCTGTTACTTCTTTAACATCCATTCCCATTTCAATATTCATAGACATCATTCCTGCTTGTTCCATATCCATAGAAACTAAGAATTGATCGCCTACTTCATAGTTTAATCTTAATAAAGTTGATTCTTGTGCAGTAGAAATTAATGTAATTGCAATTGCTAGTAATGTAAATAATTTTTTCATTGTTAATTTTAATTTGATGGTTCTTGTTTGTAAAAAAAAATACAAACTCATTACAGTTTGTATTTTATATATATAGTTGTAAAATTTTATTCCTTTAGTTTGACTCTAACGGCATTCATACCTTTCATCCCTTTTTCGAGTTCAAAAGTTACTTTGTCGTTTTCGGCAATTTCATCAATTAAACCAGATACATGGCAAAAATACTTTTCTTGATTTTCAGTGTCAATTATAAAGCCAAATCCTTTAGAAGTATCAAAAAATGAAACTTTACCATTTCTAATTGGATCAAATTTATCTTCGTCTCTATCTTCCTTTTTTGGAATTCCTAATACGATACTTTCAGCATCTACTTTTTCTTTTAAATCTGGATCTGGTGGCGTATCAACCAAGTTACCATTATGATCTACATAGGCAAATTGAATCCCAAGCCCTTTCTCTTTTTCTAATTTACGAGCCTCTTTTTTCTTAGCTTTCATTTCGCGTTTTTTTAAACGCTTCTTTTCTTTTTCAGATTTATTAAAGGTTTGTTGAGATTTTGCCATTCTAAATTTTAAATTAATTATACTTAATTTTTCAGATTCATTTCCGAAAAACTGCTTACAAATATAGGGTTTGTAATTGGAAATATTAAATGATACTACTACTTTTATTCGCTACACCAAATGAAAAATAACCAATGCATAAATTACAAAGCGTAAAAATCGTAAGAGTCCAAACAATAAATAATTACGAAATTTATAATTGATAATTCCAGCAGCAATACTAGTTATAGCAAAAGGAATTGGTAATAAGGCCCCTACAATAATTAAAAAACCACCCCACTTTCTAATCATCACCAAATGCTTTTTCATCTTCACTTCTAAGTAGTTAAATACTTTTGGAAGTTTAGCAATTGACTTGCCAATAAAATAAGATATGATTCCACCGATATACGAAAATAAGGCTAAGAAAGAAAGATATAATATAGGCTCTGCGCTCTTACCTGCCCATGCAATAAATATTTCTGGAGGAACTAATCCTAATAAAGATTCTGAAACAAAAAATACTGCTATAATAGTAAATGGTGAATACTTTTCTATTATTGTTGCAAACAATGCGTTGAAATCGACTACAAAATAATGCACAAAAAACAATGCTCCCACAAATAGTGCGATTGGCAAAATAGATTTTACCACACTCTTTTTTACAAAAGAATAAAACCCAGTATAACTATAATACTGATGTAATAATCGAAACCTAGATTTCTTTACAGATGGCTTTGAAGCGGGATTCATTTAATATTGATTCTAATTCTTAATTTGAATGCAAATATACTATTAAATGTGAATTTTGAATGTAACAATCAATACACTTAACAGTATTTTAGGAACCTAGGAATAAGTGTAAACTATTTAAAAATTAACTTTATTGATTCTGAATCATTTACATGTAAAAAATAAATACCTGCTGGCAGGTTATCTCTTTCAAAAACCACGTCAGATTCATTATTATAATTGATTTCTCTCAACAGTTTTCCTAGTACTGAATAAATTTTTACTGAATTAATATTCTCTCCTTTTACAACAAGTTCATCAAAACTATCTGAGGGATTAGGATATAAATAGGTTTTATTTGGATACAAATCATATTCATTAACAGATAAACCTCCAAAGTTTCCTGCAAGCGAAATAACTATTGATGTTCCTTTATTAAAGGCTAAGGTCGTTCCTTGAGCATCATCTTGGTTTGCGTTGTTAGCTACATTTGGCGCTTGAATTGACATAAATAAGAACTTAAAATCTGGAGTAAATGTAATACCTGTTGGCTCACCATCAGTTGGCATAATCGCAAATACTCTCACATTTGGACTTCCTTGTGTGTGGTCACTACCTACAACCCAGATATAATTATTACCTCCGTCTTGAAACACCCATAAATTACCATCACCATCAAAAGCTAAATTATCATTTCCAGCTCCCCAAGCAGTACTTACAGTGCCACCACTATGCGTAATATCATAGCTCATACCTCCAACAAAAGTTTCCATAGTAGCAGTTGTTCCTGTTAATGGATCAGAATCTTGAAACCGATATACACGCTCATCACCAGAACCTTTTACAGCTAAATAAACCATTCCATCTGGTCCTATTTCTACATCCTCTATTCCGTTAAAAACAGTAGCCCCTGCAGAAGCACTTTGTGACAGCGTTGTATTTCGTTCGCTTACTGTTGTATTATCGAGCAATACCCAAGTTCCTGCCCCAGCTTTTGAACCAGTATAGACATAAAGCAAACCATCACTTAAATCTTGTGCATTTGTTGCTACAAATTTATATAGATATCCAGGATTAGAATCAGCTCCTTGATAAACCGTTCGGTCATTTGAATGAATTGTTACATTTTCATGTGCCATATTTCCCATAGCCCAACGCTTACCTAAAACTGTCTTTGTAGCGGGGTCAATTTCAACATTCCATCCAGCATCATAGTATCCATTAAAAGGTGGGCTTATATCTAGTGGAATTGAAACTTCTTCACTAGAAATAACTGTACCCCATGATGTAACTGTACCAGAACAATTGCCATACGTTGGTCCTACAGCAGAGAAATCTAGCCCTTCAGATGCTGTTATTTCCCAAAAATTAGTGGTACCATTAAAGTTAATATCAAAAATAGTTACAGCCCCTGGTCCAGCACCAACAGGGCTCTCATGGTTAAGACTTATATAACCATTAGTACTACTCCCAGCAATTGGAACATAAGCTGTGAAATCTGGAGTTGCAGGTAATGTACCTCCCGCAGTTAAAGCATCACCTGTTTCAGAAATTCGCTGAAATGAATGTGTTGATGGCAGCACTAATTGGTCCGTTTGAGCAACTGGTTCAACGGATATAAAATCTCCAATTGATTGTGCTGAAATTTGAAAAATAAAAAGGGATAAGGTACTAGCTAGAAGTATTTTTTTGATTTGCATGACTTTAGTGTTTAGATTAAACTAAAAGTCTTTGGGCAAATAAAAAATGGATTGAATACTCAAAAGTACAAAATCCATTTTAAAAATCTGATTATAAGCAAAATAAACTTTAGATGTTGGCTGCTAGCCAATCTCCTACTTCACTTGTTTTATACGCTTTTTTGTTTTCTGCTAAGTCTTCTGTTACAACGCCTTTGGCTAAGGATTTATTGACTACTGTACGAATAGCTTCTGCTTCATCTTTTAAACCGAAAGCCATGTCAAACATCATCGCCGCAGATAAAATAGTTGCTAATGGATTTGCAATATTTTTTCCTGCTGCCTGCGGATACGAACCATGAATGGGTTCGAATAACAAATTATCAGTTCCGACAGAAGCTGATGGCATTAAGCCCATTGAACCAGAAATAACCGATGCTTCATCAGTTAAAATATCTCCAAATAAGTTTTCGGTAATCAAGACATCATATGAATTTGGCCATTGTACCAAACGCATTGCTACTGCATCAACAAACTCATAAGAAACTTCTACTTCTGGATATTCTTTTTCCATTGCCTGAACAGTTTCTCTCCACAGTCTTGATGTTTCTAAAACATTTGCCTTATCTACACAACACAACTTTTTAGAACGTGTCATTGCCAGTTCAAAACCTTTTTTTGCTAAACGCTTAACTTCTGCTCTTGTATAAACACAATTATCAAATGCAGTTTCACCACCATCTCTTCTACCTTTTTCACCGAAATAGATTCCTCCAGTTAATTCACGCAAAAAAACCAAATCAGTTCCTTCAATTCGTTCTCTTTTTAATGGTGATTTATCAATTAATGAAGGAAAAGTAAATGTTGGTCTTACATTGGCAAACAACCCTAATTTTTTACGCATTTCTAACAAACCTTGTTCTGGTCTTACTTCAGCACTTGGGTCATTATCGTACTTTGGGTGACCAATAGCACCAAACAAAACAGCATCGGCGCTAACGCATACTTCATGTGTTTTATCTGGATATGGATTACCAACAGCATCTATTGCTGCAGCACCTGTCAAAGCTGGAGTCCAACTTATTTCATGTCCAAATTTTTTCGCAACTGCATCACTTACTTTTACGGCTTGGTCTATAACTTCTGGGCCTATTCCGTCTCCTGCTAAAAGGGCTATGTTTAATTTCATTATTTAAAGCTTTAAGCTATTGGCATTAAGCCGCAAGCAAATTTTGTTTTTTATTTACTGCCTAAAGCTTAACGCCTAAAGCATATTTAATTTAAATTATATTCAACATTCGTTCAGTTGCTTTAATTGCTGATACTGTTTGGTCAGAATCTAAGCCTCTGGTTTTAAATTTTTTTTCTTCACTTTTCCAAGTAATAATGGTTTCACAAAGAGCGTCAGAATGTGATCCCGGAGGAATCCTAACTGCGTAATCAATTAGTGTTGGTAAAGCAATTCCTTTCTCTTTATATACTTTTCTTATGGCATTCATAAAAGCATCAAACTGACCATCTCCTTGAGCGTTTTCTTCAAACGATTCATCGTCAATAGTCAATGATACTGTAGTTGAAGGGCGTAACCCTTTTGAATGAGTAAGCACATATGAATCTACATGTACCAATTTTTTATTTGAATGGTTATCTAAAACTTCGGCAATAATATATGGTAAATCATCTTTGGTTACTACTTGTTTTTTATCACCTAATTCAATAATACGTTTTGTAACTTTCTTTAAGTCATCATCATTTAATTGCAATCCCAATTCTTGTAAATTCTTTTGGATGTTCGCTTTTCCTGATGACTTCCCTAAGGCATATTCTCTTTTTCTACCAAAACGTTCGGGCAACAAATCATTGAAATATAAATTCTTTTTATTATCACCATCTGCATGTATGCCAGCTGTTTGTGTAAAAACATTATCACCAACAACGGGTTTGTTTACCGGAATTCTAAAGCCCGAAAAAGTCTCTACTAATTTACTAACTGTATTCAGAGCCTTTTCATTTACGCCAATTTTAACCGTTGTCATAAAGTCATTCATAACTGCAATGACACTAGCCATAGGTGCATTACCAGCACGCTCTCCCATTCCGTTAACAGTTAAATGTAAACCGTCGATTCCTGCTTTAGCAGCCTCCATGGCATTGGCAACACCCAAATCATAATCATTATGAGCGTGAAAATCAAAATGTAAGGTTGGATATTTTTCTCTAATTTCTGAAACAAATGCAAAAGATTCTGCTGGAGTTAAAACACCTAAAGTATCAGGAAGCATAATTCTCTTTACAGGTTGAGTAGACAAAAAAGCTAGAAATTTAAAAACATATTCTTTAGAATTTCGCATTCCGTTACTCCAATCTTCCAAATAAATATTTGTTTCTATTTGGTTTTCTTTAGCTAAATAAATATTAACTGCTATTTCTTTAAAGTGTTGATTTGCTGTTTTTTTAAGTTGGTAAGTTAAATGATTTAATGAGCCTTTAGTTAATAAGTTTTGAACCTTTGCACCTGCCTCTTTCATCCAATCAATCGAAATACCATTATCAACAAATGTCAATACTTCAACAGCATTTATATGTCCATTTTTACTAGCCCATTCAGTAACATCCTTTACCGCCTGAAATTCACCTTCTGACACTCTTGCTGATGCAATCTCAATGCGATCAACCTTTAACTCTTCTAATAAAAGTTTAGCAATGGTCAATTTTTCAGACGCAGAAAATGACACACCCGAGGTTTGCTCACCATCGCGTAATGTCGTATCCATTATTTCGATTCTCCTAATGCTCATTTCTTTTTTAAAAAGGTCGTGTTGATGCAAATGTTTTTATCTCACTTTTGATGTTTTTTAAATAATCGATATCATCAAAACCATTGAGCATATTTCCTTTTTTGTACCCATTAATATCAAAAGACTCTTTTGCTCCTGTTGATAGAATTGTAATTTTCTGATTTTCTAAATTAATTTCTAATTCAGTAGTAGCATCGTCATAGATAGCCGCAAATATTTGTTCAGCAAATTCAGGACTTACTTGAACTGGTAGCACCCCAACATTTAGACAGTTGTTTTTAAAAATATCTGCAAAGAAAGAAGAAACTACACATCTAAATCCGTAGTCATAAACAGACCACGCTGCATGCTCTCTAGAAGATCCTGAACCAAAGTTCTTACCTCCTACTAATATTTTTCCACTATAAATAGGATTGTTTAAAACAAAGTCTTCTTTTAAAGAACCGTTAGCATTGTATCTCCAATCACGAAATAAATTGTCGCCAAATCCTTTACGTTCTGTTGCTTTTAAAAACCGTGCAGGTATAATCTGATCGGTATCTACATTCTCAATTGGCAATGGAACTGCTGTAGATGTTAATGTTGTGAATTTATCGTAAGCCATATTTTTTAGTATTCTGTTGCCAGTTGTCAGTTGACAGTATTATATTTTTTAAATTCTTTTTATTAAGTTTTTAACAGAAAGCTGTTTATTTTGATTGAGCTATAAAAAATTTCTAGGATCTGTTACTACTCCTGTAACCGCTGCTGCTGCAGCAACTAATGGACTCGCCAATAAAGTTCTTGCTCCTGGCCCCTGTCGTCCTTCAAAATTTCTGTTCGATGTGCTTACCGCATATTTACCAGCAGGCACTTTATCATCATTCATAGCTAAACACGCTGAGCAACCAGGTTGTCTTAGTACAAATCCTGCTTCATTTAAAATATCTAAAATCCCTTCTTCTTTAATTTTATCTTCTACCACGTGAGAACCAGGAACTAACCAAACGGTAACATCCTCTGATTTTTGTTTTCCTTTTATGATGGAAGCAAAATCACGAAAATCTTCGATACGCCCATTGGTACAACTTCCTACAAATACATAGTCAATTTTCTTACCCAACATCGGTTCGTTTTCTGCATAGCCCATATAAGATAATGATTTATCATAGGTTGCTTTTCCACCTTCAACAGCTTCAGCAGTTGGAATATTTTGTGAGATACCAATTCCCATTCCTGGATTGGTACCATAGGTAATCATCGGCTCAATATCTGCTGCATCAAAATTAAATTCTTTGTCAAACTTAGCATCCTCATCTGTTTTTAGAGTTTTCCAATATTCCATAGCTGTGTCCCAATCTGCTCCTTTTGGAGTCATAGCAAGACCTTCTATATAGTCAAAAGTTTTTTTGTCAGGAGCTATCATTCCACCTCGAGCACCCATTTCGATACTTAAATTGCAAACTGTCATACGTCCTTCCATCGTCATGTTTTCAAAAACGTCACCAGCATATTCAACAAAATACCCTGTGGCACCAGATGTAGTTAATTGAGAAATAATATATAAACCAACATCTTTAGGTGTTACCCCTTTATTTAAAACACCATTCACTTTGATCCGCATTTTTTTAGGTTTTGGTTGCATAATACATTGGGTAGCAAACACCATTTCTACTTCCGATGTCCCTATACCAAAAGCAATTGCACCAAAAGCACCATGTGTCGATGTATGTGAATCTCCACAAACAATAGTAGCACCTGGAAGCGTAATTCCGTTTTCTGGACCAACCACATGTACAATTCCATTATTTTTATGACCTAAGCCCCAATGGCTAATCCCAAACTCTTTCGAGTTATATTCTAAGGCTTTTAATTGATTAGCAGATAAAGGATCTTTAACTGGTAAATGTTGGTTTATTGTTGGTGTGTTATGATCGGCAGTAGCAAAAGTACGCTCAGGATATAATACATTTAAACCTCTTGCTTTTAATCCAACAAAAGCTACAGGACTTGTAACTTCATGAATTAAATGGCGGTCTATAAAAAAGACATCAGGCCCATCTTCTATTTTTTGCACTACATGCGAATCCCAAACTTTATCAAATAATGTTTTACTCATAATTATTTACTCATTTTGAAGTGAGCAAATTTATGAAAAACAAGCCTCTTAATGTACTTCGCTAAGAATCTTTGATACGATATTCAGCATTTTTATAGTATCACTATTTCAAGTAGTGATATATCTTGAAACACTAATAAAACTGTGGGTTTATTGATGAATTTTTAATGTGATGATTTACGAGGGTCAGTTTTAAAAAGAAATATATTATCTATGAAGTTAGATGACAGAGGATGGAGGATGGGCGATGAAAGACTGGAGGCTTAAGTTAGAAATTACTCACACTCATTTATCCTCTTAGACCAATATTTATAAATCCTCTCTCTATTATTTGATTCAATAATTATTGAATCGTTGTTTACAGTCCAAGTTAAATTGTTTACTGTAAATTTATTTATTTCAGGAGCATCATCAAAGGGTTTATATGAATACTCCGTTTTAAAATACAATTCCTTCTCCCATAATTTAGTCAGCAAAACATGAGCTACTAGTGTTTTATCATTTGACTTTAATAAGTCAACCAAATAAGGAGAAGCATTTTTTCCATACTCTTCTACTTTTTGAGCATAATATCCTAACTTCATTTGAGATGCAAAATTATTATAAATAATTCCAAAGGATTCTTGTGATAGCCTTTCTATTAAGCCTTCAATATCCTTATCATCAATAGGGTTAAGTAAATCTTGTGAATAAGAGTTGAAACTTGTTATTAATACGAAAACTAAATATATTTTTTTCATTTTTGTAATTTATAAAATAGTTTATTATAGACAAATCATTTCAAATCCATTTTTAGCTCATTCATTAAATCATTGTGTTGATGTTTGGCGTAGTTATACCCATCCATCCACCAACCCTTCATAATTTCCTTATCAAACACCAATGAATTTACTGTCAATACAATTGGGGTGTAATATAAATTCAATTTTACATTGTGCTGTTTGGCATATAGTTTACCAATTGTAATGTTGTGCTTTTCTACATGATCCATCATAAAGGCTTGGGTATTCATCAATACTGAAAACGAATTCTTAGCAGGAATACGATTCACTTGATTTTCTTCTGTTTCTAAAATAATGACATCAACTTCTTTTGCACCTCTTTTAATAGCTTCTCTAATGGGCACCAAGCATCCAAAACCACCATCTGCATAATGACAACCATTCTTTTTCATCAAACTCATAAAAGGAACATAGTTACACGATGCCCAAATCCAATCAGAAAAATCATCGTAAGTACAATCATTGATAGATTTATATTCAACTTCGTCAGTCGAAATATTTGACACTGTTACAATAGCTTCTTTATCAGACTTTTTAACAGTATTAAAATGAGTTTCAGTAATTCGCTGTTTAATCAGTTTTCTTAGGTTTTTACTTTCACCAAAAGTTTTGCGACCCATTAAGAAATTCCAAAAAACATTTAAATGATTAATTCCAACCACTTTATGACCGTGTACTTTCTTGACAGTGATTGGACTATTACTAAAAATTGAGCGCTGATTAACCGAGGTGTAAATATCTTTTAAGTCATCTAATTCTCCTAATGCCAAATGCGTAACCATCAAGCTTCCAGTAGAAGTGCCTAAAAACAAATCATATTCTTTTTTTTGATGCTGAATTAAATATTCAGCAACACCCCCTGCAAATGCACCTTTACTACCACCACCCGAAATTACTAAAGCTTTCATCTTACTAGTTTATTGTATGTTTTATTATTTCTTTCAAATTAGTAAAACCCTAGATTTTTTATTTATTTTTGACCATCTAAACCACTCATAAAGATACAATATGAAAATCAAATTCCTTCTATCCTTTGCATTCTTATTTTCAATTTTAACAACAAGTAATACAGCAGCTCAAAATACTTTTAATTTCAACATTAAAAACATGGCAAATGATAGTTGTATGATTGGATATTATTTGGGTGACAAACAATATGTTTTGGGTGATCATGGAAAAAATCAAATGATTTTAATCGATGCAAATGGTTATGGGAGTTTTACTAGAGATGATATAAAACCTGGAGTAATGCTACTTGTTTTCCCTCCTAGTAATGATTACGCTGAATTTATTTTTGAAGGAGAGGATTTGAATTTCACTTTAGACAGAAGTGATTTAGACTACTCTCTTGAAATAAATTCATTATCAAATATTTTGCTTAAAAAAAATAATTTAAAGATTCTATCATTGACTAACAAATATCAGGATTTAACACAAGCTAAAGCGAAAACTCCTGAATTAGATATTGAAAATGATTTAATTAAGATATCAGAAGAATTCACTTCTTTTCAAAAGGGTTTAATAAATGACTATCCTGACAACTTATTTGTTAAGATGCTACTAGCAAATCAAGATGTTGAAATTCCGGAATCGATTACAGATGATAAAGAGCAATATCTCTATTATAAAGAACACTTTTTTGATTATATTAATTTTAAAGATGATTGGCTTATCAGAACAAGTTTTTTCTACCCAAAAGTTTTGAGATATCTAGATGATTTAACATATAATTCTGTTGAGCATATCAATGAGTCTCTCGACTTAATTATCGACCGAACTGATGAGGAAAGTGAAATGTTTCAATTTTTAGTGGTTAATCTATTAAACAAGTATGCCAATACTACTACTTATGATTATACAGATGTTTGGAAACATTTAGTAGAACAATACTATATCTCTGGCAAAGCAACTTGGGCAAGTGAAGAGCAACTACAAAAAATTATTGATAGTTATCACAAGAAGTAATAGTACCTTTTATTTGTTTCTATTTCTAAAAAAATTTAATTAAAAAGAATTTTCATCAAGCTCAAATTGACAATACAAAATGAGTATTTTTGTACTAGTAAAATTACCTTATTTAAAAAATATATTATGCAACACATTATTGACAGATTTATAAGTTATATCAAGATAGATACACAATCAGACCCAAACAATCCTGATTTTCCGAGTACAGAAAAGCAATGGGATTTAGCTCATTTACTAGTAGATGAACTAAAGCAAATTGGGATGCAAGATGTAAGTATTGATGAGCATTGTTATATCATGGCAACACTGCCTAGTAATGTAAGCCATAAAGTACCAACTATTGGATTTATTGCTCATATTGATACGAGTCCAGATTATACAGGAACCAATGTAAATCCTCAAATACATAAAAATTACGATGGTAAAGACATTGTTTTAAGTGAAGATGAAAACATAGTTTTATCTCCAGATTATTTTGAAGATTTACTTTTATATAAAGGTCAAACGTTAATTACAACTGATGGCACTACCCTTTTAGGTGCAGATGATAAAGCAGGAATTACAGAGATTGTTTCGGCTATGGAATACCTAATTCAACATCCAGAGATTAAGCATGGAGAAATTAGAATTGGTTTTACCCCTGATGAAGAAGTTGGCAAAGGTGCTCATAAATTTGATGTAGAAAAATTTGGAGCCGAATGGGCTTACACGATGGATGGAAGTCAGGTTGGAGAACTAGAATATGAAAATTTTAACGCTGCAGGTGCTGTTGTAACCATCAACGGTAAAATTGTACATCCAGGATATGCAAAAGGTAAAATGATAAATTCAATGCTAATAGCTCAAGAATTTATTGCTGCATTACCAAAAAATGAAATTCCACAAGAAACAGAGGGTTATGAAGGTTTCTTTCATTTACACACTATGAAAGGTGAAGTTGAAAAAACTGTTTTAGAATATATTATTCGTGACCACGATATGGAATTATTTCAAGTACGTAAAAAACAATTTGAGCAAGTTGTAAAAGATTTGAATGCTAAATTGGGTTCTGAAATAATTCAAGTTGAAATCAAAGATCAATATTTCAACATGAAAGAAAAGGTAGAACCTGTGATGCATATTGTTGATATTGCAGAAGAAGCTATGAAAGCCCTAAACATAAAGCCTTTAATTAAAGCAATTAGAGGTGGTACTGATGGCTCTCAACTTTCATATAAAGGATTACCTTGTCCAAATATTTTTGCTGGCGGACATAATTTTCATGGGCGCTATGAATATGTTGCTGCTGAATCTATTCAAAAAGCAACCGATGTAGTTATTAAAATTGCAGAATTGACCTCTCAGAAATATAGCTAATTGTGCCATTTAGATTGCTTATTAGATTTGTAAATTATTTAACAATCTAATTTATTCTGATAAAAACCTATTGAAATTATCTTATTAATAAGGATTATTACAATCTTTGCTTTTCAAAAAATTAATGAATATGCAAAACTCACAACTGATATCATTTGCTGAACAATTTGGCAGCCCCCTATATGTATATGATGCTGATATAATTGAAAGGCAGTTTAAAAGAATGACAGATGCTTTCTCTGATGTTCATCAATTAAAACTAAATTATGCAGTCAAGGCAAATAGCAATTTGGCAATCTTAAAGGTTTTAAAAAATTTAAAAGCCGGTGCAGATGCAGTTTCTATTCAAGAAGTAAAATTGTGTTTAAAAGCTGGTTTTAAGCCTAACGAAATTCATTATACTCCTTCGGGTATTTCATTTGAAGAAATGGAAGAGGCAGTTTCACTCGGAGTAAAAATTACACTAGACAACTTATCTATTTTAGAGAAATTCGGAAATAAATATCCCGAAATCTCTGTGTGTATTAGAATTAATCCACATGTTATGGCAGGTGGAAATCATAAAATATCAGTAGGTCATATTGATTCTAAATTCGGAATTTCTATTTATCAGATTGAAAATATAAAAGAAGTGATTGCTAAAACCGGAACGGTGATTAATGGTATTCACATGCATACGGGTTCAGATATTTATAATATTGATGCATTTATACAAGCAACTGAAATTTTATTGGGAGTTGTTGAACAATTCGACACCATAGAATTTGTTGATTTCGGCAGCGGATTTAAAGTTCCTTATAAAGACGGTGATATTGAAACTAATATTGAGAAAATGGGTGAACGCATTGGCAAACGCTTCAATGAATTTTGCAAAGATTATGGACGTGACTTGACCTTGATTTTTGAACCTGGCAAATATTTAGTAAGTGCCTCTGGTAGTTTTTTAGTAAAAGTAAATGTTGTAAAAGCAACTCCTAATTCTGTTTTTGTTGGTGTTGATAGTGGGCTAAACCATTTGATACGACCAATGATGTACGATGCATATCATCACATTACAAATATTTCAAATACAGATAATAGTGAGCAAAAAGTATATTCTGTTGTAGGCTATATTTGTGAGAATGACACTTTAGGACATAATAGAAAAATAAATATTGTTTCTGAAGGCGACTTACTCAGAATTCACAATGCAGGAGCATATAGTTATTCTATGGCATCTAATTATAACTCACGTTATAGACCTGCAGAAGTAATGACTTATAAAGGAAAAGATTATATAATTAGAAAACGAGAAACTTTTGATGATTTACTAAGTAATCAATTAGAGATAGATTTGTAACATTAAAAAATTACTTATTTCAACAACTCAATTGTTTTTCTATTGAACTTAATTATTCCTTCATCTTTCAATTCATTCATAATGATATTTAAAGTGGGGCGCGAAGTGCCAATCAAGCAAGAAATTTCTTTTTGTGTATAAGGGTGTTCAATTACCATATGTCCTTTCTCATCACAATCAAAGCCAAAATCGTCACATAAGTCTTGTAAGAATTCTATCAATCTTGTTTTAGCATCCTTGTATAAAAGAAGTTGTAATCTTCTTTCTAATTTTTTAATTCTAAAATTGATGAACTTATAAAATCCCAAAGCAAATTTTCGGTCATCACGAATTAAATCTTGTAAAGTTGTTGCGTCTATTGGGCAAATTGAAGTGCTGGTTTTTATGGCCTGGGCAAATTCATTCCTAGTTTCCTCTCCCAAAACAGCTTTCTCTCCAAACAATTCACCTTTTGACAAAATAGCTTTTACAACTTCATCCCCACCTTCGGTATAATACCCTAGTTTTACTTTTCCTTCATTAATTAAATAAACTTTACTTGCAGATTCATTAGCAAAATATACATAATCGTTCTTCTTATATAAGTTGAACTCATGTGTCTCTTTAAAGGCTTTAAATTTATGAGGACATAATATTTTAAAAAGATTGACACACTCTAAATACCAAATATTTTTCATATCAATAAGTAGTCGTAGAAATTAAAAAAACTCACAAGTAACTTGTGAGTTTTTTTTAAATTATTTTCTTTTTTAGAAATTAAGCGTTTTGCTTTTTAATCAAATTTAAAGCAGACCCTTCGTTGTACCATTCTATCTGACCTTGATTATAAGTGTGATTCAATTTGATAGTATCTGAAGATCCGTCAGCATGAACTATCGCTAAAGTCAATTGCTTGTTTGGAGCAAACTCACTTAAGTCAGTAAAGTTGAATGTATCATCTTCTTGAATTAAATCATAATCACTTTCATTAGCAAATGTCAATCCTAGCATACCTTGTTTCTTCAAGTTTGTTTCGTGGATTCTTGCAAAAGATTTAACGATTACAGCAACTACACCTAAATGTCTCGGCTCCATTGCAGCATGTTCTCTAGAAGACCCTTCACCATAATTATGATCACCAACAACAATAGATTTTACCCCTGCAGCTTTATATGCTCTAGCTGTATCTGGCACAGCGCCAAATTCTCCTGTCATTTGATTTTTTACTTTATTTGTAGCTTTACCAAAAGTATTTACAGCACCAATTAAGCAGTTGTTAGAAATATTATCTAAATGACCTCTAAAACGCAACCAAGGTCCCGCCATAGAAATATGGTCTGTCGTACATTTTCCAAATGCTTTTATTAATAGTTTAGCTCCGCTAATATCATTTCCTATCGGAGTAAATGGAGTTAGCAATTCTAACCTTTCAGAATCTGAAGCAACTGTAACTTGCACTCCGCTGCCATCTGCCATCGGTGCAACAAAACCAGCATCTTCAACTGAAAATCCTTTTGGAGGCAATTCCAAACCTGTTGGTTCTTCTAACATTACTTCATCACCATTTTGGTTAATTAGAGTATCTGTTAACGGGTTAAAATCTAATCGTCCAGAAATTGCAACTGCAGCTACCATTGATGGAGAGCCAACAAATGCATGTGTATTTGGATTACCATCAGCACGTTTAGAAAAGTTTCTATTGAACGAGTGTACAATCGTATTTTTTTCTTGATCCTCTGCTCCTTCTCTTGCCCATTGACCAATACATGGCCCACAAGCATTCGTAAATATTTTAGCGTTTAAATCTTCAAAGGCTTTTAACAAGCCATCTCTTTCGGCAGTATAACGCACTTGCTCAGAACCCGGATTGATACCAAACTCTGCTTTGGTTACTAAGTTTTTATCTACAGCCTGTTTTGCAACTGAAGCTGCTCTAGCTAAATCTTCATAAGATGAATTGGTACAAGAACCAATCAATCCCCATTCTACTTTTAAAGGCCAATCATTTGCTTTCGCTTTCTCTGTCATTTCTCCAACAGGAGTTGCTAAATCTGGAGTGAACGGTCCGTTTAAGTGTGGTTTTAATTCGTCTAGGTTTAATTCGATTACCTGATCAAAATAGTTCTCAGGGTTTTCATACACTTCAGCATCCCCAGTTAAATAAGGTGCAATTACATTGGCTGCATCAGCCACATCATCACGTCCAGTTGAACGCAAGTAACGCTCTACAGATTCGTCATATCCAAAGGTTGAAGTTGTAGCTCCAATCTCAGCACCCATATTACAAATAGTTCCTTTTCCGGTAGCAGACATTGACTTAGCTCCTTCTCCAAAATATTCTACAATACATCCTGTACCTCCTTTTGCAGTTAAGATTCCTGCAACTTTTAAAATAACATCTTTTGGAGCAGTCCAACCAGATAATTTTCCAGTTAGTTTTACCCCAATCAATTTTGGAAATTTTAATTCCCAAGGCATTCCTGCCATTACATCGACAGCATCAGCACCACCTACTCCAATAGCAATCATTCCTAATCCACCAGCATTAACTGTATGTGAATCGGTACCAATCATCATCCCTCCTGGGAATGCATAATTTTCTAAAACAACTTGATGTATAATTCCTGCACCTGGTTTCCAAAAACCGATTCCGTATTTATTTGATACAGATGCTAAAAAATTAAACACCTCACTACTTGTATTCATGGCATTTTGCAAATCTTTATCGGCTCCCATTTTAGCTTGTATCAAGTGATCACAATGCACCGTTGTAGGTACAGCAACTTTTGATTTACCTGCCTGCATAAATTGTAACAAAGCCATCTGAGCAGTTGCATCTTGACACGCTATGCGGTCTGGTGCAAAATCTACATAGTCTTTTCCTCTTTCAAATGCTGCTGATGGATTACCATCCCACAAGTGGTTATATAATATTTTTTCAGATAAAGTTAAAGGCTTGCCAACAGCTGCTTTTGCAGCATCAACACGTTCGGTCATTCTAGCATAAACCTCTTTGATCATTTCTATATCAAATGCCATATTTTTCGTTTTTAAATTGTTGCACAAAAATACGAAAATCAGACATTATTTGTAAGATAATAAGGCGATAAAAAAATGTAATAATTACACACATTTTTTATAAAAAAAAGAAAAAAACAGACCTATAAGCCGGATTCTGTAACCAATAACATGGTTTCTTATCATTTATCTAAATCATCAATTACTCGATGATTTTATCTGCCTACCCCTTGAAATTGAGCGAGTCGCTCTTACCTATAAATAGGGTTTCAATATACGTGGCATTGCACCGCATAGAGTTTACCTGGTTTCACTACAGCCTAACTGTACTTGCTTTCTGTTGCACTTGTCCTTTCGTGCCTAAGCACGATGACGGATGTTATCCGCTATGCTACTCTATGGTGTCCGGACTTTCCTCTCCACAATTAAGTGCAGCGATAAGACAGTCTGTTTATATGGCAAAAATACTAATAAAAAAACCCACCTAATTACTTAGATGGGAAAATTGCTATGAAAAAGAAAAAGTATTATTAATCATAGAATGATTAATAAACTTATTCCAAATATAGATAAAAATAAATTACATGCAACCTCTTGCCCATTATTTTTATCAAAATAATTTATGAAAACATATCTTTTACTTTTTCGAAAAACGACTTATCTGATTTTGAGGGATTTGGAGCGAAATTTTCATCCTCTAAATTTTCTTCAAAAAAAGATTTTTGGTCTTTATTTAAGTTTTGTGGTGTCCATAAATTGATATGAACCAACAAATCTCCTGTACCATAACGCTCTATACTTGGTAATCCTTTTCCTCGTAATCTTAATATTTTTCCAGATTGAGTTCCAGAATCTATTTTGATTTTAACCTTTCCTGTTACCGCTACAATTTCTTTTGATGCTCCCAAAACAGCTTCTGAAAGATTCACATATAAATCGTAATGAAGGTTCATTCCCTCTCTCGTCAATGAATCATGAGATAACTCTTCTATGACTACTAACAAATCTCCTGCAACACTGTTTTTACCTGGAGCTTCATTTCCTTTTCCAGTCACTTTTAACTGAATTCCGTCAGATACTCCTGCAGGAATTTTAATACCTACTGTTTCTTCTTTTAAAATCATTCCATTGGCATCAGAACCCTTTGGTCTTTTTTCAATAGATTGTCCTGCACCATGACATTTTGGGCAAGTTGCAGCAGTTTGCATACGCCCCAATATTGTATTGGTTACTTGCATTACTTGTCCTTGTCCATTACAGGTATCACAAGTTTTAAAAGTAGCACCATCGGCTTGTACTTTTCTTTTAACTTTTACTTTTTTCTCAACTCCGTTTGCAATATCAGCAAGTGTAACTTTAACTCTAATACGCATATTACTACCTTTAACTCGTGCAGTTCTTCTAGAACCACCACCGCCAAAACCACCAAAGCCTCCACCATGACCACCAAAAATATCTCCGAATTGGCTGAATATATCTTCCATATTCATTCCTCCTCCTCCGAATCCACCGCCAAAACCGCCAGCGCCTGCTCCGCCGTTTTCAAATGCCGCATGACCGTATTGATCGTATCGTGCTTTTTTATTATCGTCGCTTAAAACTTCATAAGCCTCAGCAGCTTTTTTAAAATTTTCTTCAGCTGCCTTATCTCCTGGATTTTTATCTGGATGGTATTTTATAGCTTTTTTACGGTATGCTTTTTTTATTTCAGCTGCCGTTGCACTTTTGTCTATCTTTAATATTTCGTAATAATCTTGTTTAGCCATTATCTTAATCTAGTAGTCATTTTAATGACGTTAATTTATTGTCCAATTACCACTTTTGGGAAACGGATGATGCGATCTCCAAGCTTATATCCTTTTTCTATCACATCAATAATTTTACCCTTCATCTTTTTTGAAGGTGCAGGAATTTGAGTTATTGCTTCATGAATTTCTGCATCAAAAGTATCACCAACTTTAGCATCAGCATCACTCAAGCCTTTTTGAGTTAAAGTTGATTTTAATTTAGAATTGATCAAGTCCATCCCTTTTAACAACTCTTTATCTTTTGCCTTTTTAATTTCTGCAAGCCCTCTGTCAAAATCATCTAAAATTGGCAATAAGACTGTCATTAATTCTTGATTGGCAGTTCTGTATAAATCCATACGCTCTTTAGAAGTACGCTTTTTGTAATTTTCAAACTCTGCAAACAATCTTAAAAACTTATCCTTTTCTTGTGCCACCAATTCTTCAGCAGTTGGCTTGTTTACCTTTTGCTCTTGATTTTCTTTGGTTTGTGTACCTTTTATTTCTTCAGTTTGGATTTCTTTCTCATCCAAATTTTCTTTATTATCACTCATACTATTTGTTTATAAAAATAATCTTCGATTATGGTTTGCAAATTTATTGCCAATTCTACTTTTATGACAGGATGTCACGAGAAAAAATCTAATTGATTTTTTAAATCTCAAAAATAAAAAACCCAAATCTCAATTTTATAAAATTTGGAATTTGGGTTTTGAAATTTGATACTTATATATTATTCTACTCTCTCAATTTTTGCACCAATAGCTCTCAATCTCTCATCAATGTTTTGATATCCTCTATCTATTTGCTCTATGTTATGAATGGTGCTAACACCATCTGCAGATAAAGCAGCAATTAACAATGAGATTCCCGCTCGAATATCTGGAGAAACCATGGTAGTTGCTTTTAACGCTGATTGATGATTAGAACCAATTACCGTAGCACGATGTGGGTCGCAAAGAATAACTTTTGCACCCATATCAATCAATTTATCAACGAAAAATAAACGGCTTTCAAACATTTTTTGATGAATCAAAACAGATCCTTTTGCCTGTGTAGCTATTACCAAAATGACACTCAATAAATCTGGAGTAAACCCCGGCCATGGTGCATCAGAAACTGTCAATAATGAGCCATCTATATAGTTTTGAATTTCGTAAGATTCTTGGGCAGGAATAAAAATGTCATCTCCTCTTTTTTCTAGATTGATTCCCATTTTTTCAAATACTCTAGGAATCACTCCCAAATCTTTCCAACTAACATCTTTAATAGTTAGTTCAGATTTAGTCATTGCAGCCATTCCTATCCAACTACCAATTTCTATCATATCTGGCAGTACTCTATGTTCGCAACCACCTAGATTATCTACACCTTCAATAGTCAATAAATTAGAACTAACTCCAGAAATTTTTGCACCCATTGAATTCAGCATTTTACATAACTGCTGAATATAAGGTTCGCAGGCTGCATTGTAAACTGTTGTTGTACCACTGGCTAAAACTGCAGCCATTACAATATTTGCAGTACCTGTAACTGAGGCCTCATCTAATAACATATCGGCGCCATATAATTGATTTGCCTCTACCCCATAAAAACTTTCTTGTTTATTATATCGAAACTTTGCCCCTAATTTTATGAATCCTTGAAAGTGAGTGTCTAATCTTCTACGCCCAATTTTATCACCACCAGGTTGCGGAATATATCCTTTTCCGAACCTTGCTAATAAAGGACCAACTATCATAATGGATCCTCTTAATGAGCTTCCGTCACGTTTAAAATTTTCTGATTCTAAGTATTCTAAATTGATATCATCAGCTTGAAAAGTGTAAGTATCTTCAGCTAATTTCTCAACCTTAACACCTAATTCGCCTAAAATAAAAATGAGCTTATTAACATCTATAATATTAGGAATGTTACTAATCGTAACTTTTTTTGGAGTTAATAAAACAGCACAAATAATTTGTAAAGCCTCGTTTTTGGCACCCTGTGGAGTGATATTACCATGCAGCTTATGGCCGCCTTCTATTTTAAATGTAGCCATGAATTATTAATACTTTTTGCGGTAGTTTTTGTGTTTGTTCTTTTGATGATTACTTTTTTGATGACTGCTTTTTTGATTACTTTGATTTCTAGATGATTTCTTACGCAACAAACTAGAGCTTTCAGATAATTTTTCACCGTTTTCTCTCAAATCAATTTTACCATCAGACAATTCATATAAATGCTTAAAAATCACTTCATCATCAACTGTATCCTTGTTCCAATTTAGGTAACATTTTTTCATGTGATTAGCAACCACATAGGTTAAGCCTTCACGTTTTTCACCTTCTTCCCAAGACAAAACAACATCAATCATTGTCTGAATATTATTTCCGTAAAAACGATATTTTGAAGCAGTTTTAGGATAAGGCAATGGTTCTGGTTTTTCTTGTAATTCTTCTTTAGATGGTTGTGGATATGGAGATTCTGCTTTTAATTTAAAATCAGACATGATAAATAATTGATCCCATAGCTTGTGCTTAAAATCAGGTACATCTCTAAGATGTGGCTGTAAATTACCCATCACATCAACAATAGCCCGTGCCATTTTATTTCGCTCTTCATCATCTTCTAAGGCAATACAATGATCTACTAATTTCTGTAAATGCCTACCGTATTCTGGTATTAATAAATTGGTTCTTTCGGAATTGTATTCTAGGTCAAACGTCATATTTTCATTGTTATTTAAGTATTGCAAAGTACGGCAAAAAGTATTGGCTTGCAATGGTAATTACATCATTATTAATTGGTGAGTGAGATTTCTCGTCAGTCGTTGTTACTCCTTCTGTCGAAATAACAATTTTTTAACCTATAATCTTTAGTTTAGCAAACTGCAATAACAACTTTTTATTGCCAATTTCCTCGAATTTAATCTCGGCTTTTTTATTGGGACCTGCACCCTCTAAACCAATCACCTCTCCTTTTCCAAAACGTTGATGCTCTACAATATTACCAACTGACAATGCAGAATCGAACAAATTTGTATTTGTTGATTGGCTAGTTGCATTCGAAACTTTTTTTAAATTTTTTGGTGGAGCAAACTTTGGAGATATCGTTTTTGGAGACTGTTTAGGTTTTGGCATCGTAGTCCGAGAAATCGGTTTTTTAAAACGGATAGTGCTTTTTGGAGTATCACCAAAAATGTCATCAGGAATAAATTTGTTTTGTTGCACTCTTGGTCTTGGTGATAAATATTCCAAATATTTTTCGTCAATCTCTTCTAAAAAACGGCTTGGTTCGCAATCAATTAATTTCCCCCATCGATAACGCGTTTCGGCATAACTTAAGTACGCTTCTTTTTCTGCACGTGTTAACGCTACATAAAACAAACGCCTTTCTTCTTCTAACTCGCTTCGAGTATTCATACTCATTGCCGATGGAAACAAAGTTTCCTCTAAACCTACAATATACACATACGGAAACTCCAATCCTTTTGCCAAGTGAATTGTCATTAAAGATACTCTTGGTTTTTCATCCTTATTGTCTTTGTCAAAATCGGTAGCCAAAGCAACATCCTCTAAGAAAAAAGCTAGAGAGGCATCTTCCTCTTTTTCTTTTTGTATAGTGATAAAATCTTTAATTCCATTCATCAACTCTTGGATATTCTCTACTCTACTAACTGCTTCTGGAGTACCGTCAGATTCTAAATCTTTAATGATTTTTGTATTCTTAACAACAATTTCTGCCACTTCAAAAGCATCTTTTGTTTGTGTTTCTATTTGAAAACGACGAATCATCGTTGCAAAATTATTCAGTTTTGTTCTTGTTCCTGAATTGATTTTTAAATCAACTTTGTCTAAATTCAGAACAATTTCAAAAATAGATTTACCGTAATGATTTGCTGCTACAGCTAGTTTATCAACTGTGGTTGCACCAATACCCCGAGCAGGATAATTGATAATTCGTTTGAGAGCTTCTTCATCATTAGGGTTGATTAGCACTCGCAAATATGCCAAGGTATCTTTGATTTCTTTACGCTGATAAAAAGACAGTCCACCATACATTCGATATGCAATATCTCTTTTTCGCAAAGCATCTTCAATTGCTCTTGACTGTGCATTGGTTCTATAAAGAATTGCAAAATTTTCATTTGATAGTTGCTTGTTCATCGCATTTTTAAAAATGGATGCTGCTACAAATCTACCTTCTTCAGCTTCAGAAAAAGTACGCATCACTTTTATTAAAGACCCTGCTTCATTTTGAGTCCAAATTTCTTTATCTAACTTGGTTTTGTTTTTATCAATAATACTATTTGCCGCTTCAACAATATTACTTGATGAGCGGTAGTTTTGCTCTAATTTAAAAATCTTAACATCATCATAATCACGCTGAAAACTCAAGATGTTTTGAATGTTTGCTCCTCGAAACGCATAAATACTTTGTGAGTCATCACCCACCACACAAATGTTTTTAAAACGATCTGCCAAAGCACGTACAATTAAATATTGTGAATGATTGGTGTCTTGGTACTCATCAACCAAAATATATCTAAACCTATCTTGATATTTTGCTAACACTTCTGGGAAACGAGTCAGCAATTCGTTGGTGCGCAGGAGCAAATCGTCAAAATCCATAGCGCCAGATTTAAAACAGCGCTCCACATACTTCTGATATATCTCACCCATTTTTGGGCGGCTTGCCATTCGGTCTGCCTCTTGCAAATCAGGATTATTATAATATGCCTTAACGGTAACCAAACTATTCTTGAATTGCGAGATTCTTCCTAAAACTTGTTTAGGCTTGTATTTATCTTTCTCTAATTGCATCTCCTTAATAATGGTAGATAGCAATCGCACAGAATCTTGTGTATCGTAAATTGTAAAGTTTGATGGGTACCCTAAATGATGTCCTTCTGACCGTAAAATTCTAGCAAATACGGAATGGAAAGTTCCCATCCACAAGTTCTTGGCTTCACCTGCTCCCACCACTCTTCCTATACGATCTTTCATTTCGCGAGCAGCCTTATTAGTAAACGTCAAGGATAAAATATTGAACGCATCAACACCCTGTTTCATTAAATTTGCAATGCGATATGTAAGCACACGTGTTTTACCAGAACCTGCTCCAGCAATAATAATCATTGGGCCTTTGGTATGTAAAACTGCTTCTTTTTGGGCAGGGTTTAATGAATCTAAGTAACTTGACAATGGATATTTATTTTAGGTCTCGGTAATTTTCAAAAATACGTTTCCCAATTATGACTTACAATAAAAGTTATTGACATTTTTTAAAGAAAGTGAAGTTGGAAAATAACTATATTTGAATTTCAAAATAATCATTAAAATGAAAGCAGCAGTACTCACAAAATTCGGAGCCATAGAAAATGCCTTTGAAGTTAAAGAAGTTTCGAATCCAACATTAAATGAAGGACAAGTATTAATTCAGTCTGAGGGGTTTGGTTTAAACTATGCAGATATTATGGCAATTCAAGGAGATTATAAAGACTGTCCGCCCCTACCCGCAATAATCGGATATGATGTAGTTGGAAAAATTATTGAAACCAAAGGTGATTGTGGTGAACTAAAAGTTGGTGATAGAGTAACAGCTATGACACGTTTTGGAGGTTATGCTGAGTTAGCAGTTTCAGAAAGTGCAGCTTGTGCTATTATTGGCACGATGGAAATTGGGAAAGCCATGGCATTGACTACACAATATAGTACTGCTCAATTTTGTTTTAACGAAGTTGTGAATTTAGACAAAGGAGATAAAGTTTTAATACATGCAGCGGCTGGCGGTGTTGGAACTGCTTTAGTGCAAATGGCAAAAGACAGAGGATGTGAAATATTTGGCACCTGTGGCTCAGATAAAAAGATAGAATATTTAAAATCTTTAGGGGTACATCATCCTATAAATTACAGAAAAGAGGACTTTTTTGAAGTTATAAAAAATTCTCATGGCACACATAGTTTAGATGCTGTGTTTGATGCAGTTGGTGGTGAATCTGTTAAAAAGGGCTTTAGACTTATAGGAGCTGGTGGTAGCTTGGTAGTTTTTGGTGCTGCGAGTATTACTGGTAAAAATATTTTTGGAAAATTAAAAACAGTCTTTGGTTTTGGATGGTATCACCCTTTAAAATTTATCATGAGTTCTAAAGCAATGATTGGTGTTAATATGTTGCGTATCGGAGATAATAAGCCTCATGTATTAAAACGCTGTTTAGTTAATGTAGTTGAGCAAGTTAAAGCTAAAACTTTAGACCCCACTGTAGCAAAAGTTTTTACAATTGATGACTTGGCTGATGCTCATAATTATCTTAAAGGCAGAAAATCTATTGGAAAAATTACAGTGACTTGGTAAAGAAAAAATAGATTCCCACCTACACGGGAAAGATAAGCATAAAAAAACCCATCAACTTTAATAAGCTGATGGGTTTTTTGGGGTTAAAAAATTTATTTATTCTGGTAAAACTTCTACTGTTTTATTTTTTTTACCAAATGTATAGCTAACACCAAATTGAACCATCCAAGTTGTCATATCATAAGCAACTGTTGAACCTGGAATTTTACCCAATGGATTTGCTGTAGCATCCCATGGACCACCAAATGCTTGTGGCGTTGGATTCATTAATTGTCCTTCTGTTTTTCCATCACTCATACCATAATGGAAAACACCATCAACTTGAAATTTATCATTTATTTCATAACTCAAACCACCTTGAAAAGCGTTTGCAATGATTGCAGTTGCAGGAGTAGAAAAGAAAGCTAATTCATCTTTAATAGGGTTAGAACTATACGTGTATCCTAATCTTAAAGGTAGTTTTTCAATTCCTTTATATTGAATTCCGAGAGAAACTACATGCATACTTTTCTACCCAAATCCGTTTACTGCCCCTGTAGGAAAGCCTGCTCCTGGACCGCTATCTGCAATTTGCCATCCTGAAGCTTCGAAGCCATCAGTGTTTGCATAATCTACATATCTATAATCTAACGCTAAATCAAAGTTTGCTTTAGAATATCCTAAACCAGCAGAATAAATAGCTGGGTAATTCATTGTGAATTTTGGTGATGGAGCTGTTGACCCATCTAAATATTTACTGTCAAATTCCATTTCGCTCATATATTGAGGAGTCTTATAAGATGCCCCAACTTTAAAACCATTTTGAGAATCATAGAAAATACCAAACTGTCCACCAACACCATAAGAAGCTGTCGCATCACTAACAGGGTAACCCAAAGTTTGACTTGGTGCAGCAATTGGATTTGGCTCCATAGTTAAAGAAGCATAATTCACTGTTGGCTGTACACCAATAGATAATTTATCAGAAATTTCATATGCCCATGTAAACCCAACTTGTAAAAACATGTAATTAGAATTTAGATTTCCAAAGCCCATTGCTTGTTGAGGATACAAAATCGGATTTGAGTTTACTGTTGGATTAAAACTTGGACTCAAGGGGTTATTGGTTTCTTGAGGAAAATCAACACCAAAACCACTAATACCAAACATAGATACACCAAAAGTGTTTTTACTCTCTGGCTTACTCCAAGTAAAAGCCAATGCTGGCATTGGAGAAATACCTAATTCTGAATCTGTTGCTCCACTTACAGGCGGTGCTCCTGGCCCGAGCATATCAGCTGGCAATGATGAGTATAAAGTTGGAGTTCCTTTAAACATACCAATATCAAACTTAAGAATTGACCCATCAAAAGCAGAAAGGGTTGCAGGGTTTCAATGCATTGCTCCACTAATATCTAATGGCTGTGCTGTTGCAGCACCACCCATAGACATGTTAACTGCACCTACACCTTGCATTAAATGCCCCGTTTGTGCAAATGCAAAAGCTGTGAATAATAAAAAACTGAATTTGAAAATTTTACGTATCATAATTGTTAATTTTTGATTAGGTTCGAGTCAAATGTAAGAGTTATTTTTTATTTTGTAACCAATGTTACTACCTATCTAATAACTTTACAGATTCCTTGTTTTTTTACCAACCTGTTAATAATACGCAAATTTATAGTGGATTTTATTATGCTAATATGACTTATATCAGTTTTAGAAAAAAAATAAAAATTATTTACTGTATGTTTTTTTTTTTTTGATTCCCGTTTCCACGGGAAAGACAACTGGCCTTTATAATTTGACTTTATCAAATCATTCACATTATAATTGAGAACTGTCTTCCTCACGAAAGTGGGGAGCCATTATGCAAACAATTTTTATATCAAAGAGAATAATTATTCTTTCAATTAAATTGCTAATTTTGTTTTGATAAAAAATCAATTTATGGAAGACATCCTCATGAGTATTATTTCTTATACAGCACCTTCTATTGTAGTAGGTATTGTCGCTTATTATTTTTTCTTACGCCTTTCTAAAAGTGAAGAAGCACAAAAAAGATTTGATTTGTTTAAAGAAGATAAAAAAGTAACGCTCCCTGTTCGATTACAAGCTTATGAGCGAATGACATTGGTAATGGAGCGTATCAATCCATCAAAATTATTGATTCGCATTACTCCTACTTCGGAAGACAAAGAATTGTATGTTCAAAAATTAGTACAGAGTATAGAACAAGAGTTTGAGCATAACTTATCGCAGCAAATTTATATTTCAGAAAAATGTTGGAATGTTTTAATGACATCTAAAAATGCCACCTCACATATCATCAAAAAGACTGCTGAGAATAGTGAGTTAAAATCTGCACAAGAATTAAGAGAAGCTGTTTTACAAAAAATGATTGATGGTAATCCGCCTTCGCAAATAGGTTTAACTTTTATTAAAGAAGAAGTTAAGGAGTTGTTTTAAAACAAAAGTTCCGAAATTGAAATTCAATTTCGGAACTTTTCAATAATATCTTAAAGTATTTTTTAATCTAGTGTTGGTAAGTGAAAGGCATTTAAAATACTTGCTTCTTTCATCATTGCTTCAATTTCATCAGCATGTCTAGGTGCCATTTCAGATAAGTTTATAGGACCACTTGCTGTAACTAAAATATCATCTTCAATTCTAACAGCAATACCCCACCACTTTTCGTCACAATCACTTCCTTCAGGTATATAGATTCCAGGCTCAACAGTAATCACCATGTTTTCTTTTAGCTCACCTCTATTACTTAAGTCATGAACATCTAAACCTATATGATGTGATGTACCGTGTGGAAAATACTTTCTTCCTTCATCAGCAGTTTCTATAATTCCTAAATCTATTAATCCTTGATTGATAATATCTCTACCTACTTTATCTACTTTGCTCATGTCAGAGCCCACAACAGTTTCAGCAATTCCAACTTCTTGCGCTGCATAGACCAAATCATAAATAGCGCGTTGCTCAGTATTAAATTTTCCATTTGCAGGAATGGTACGTGTAACATCGGCAGTATAACCGTGGTACTCAGCACCTAAATCCATTAAAATCATTTCTTTACCTGCGTTCATTTTGGTGTTTTCTGTATAATGTAAAATACAACCATTATTACCTACTCCTACTATTGATGGATAGCCTTCATATTCGGCTCCATATTTTTTATATACAAATTCATGCACTCCTTGTATCTCAGCTTCTGACATATTTGGATGCATCGCTTTCATAATTTCAATTTGACCAACAGCCGATATTTCTACAGCTTTTTTTAGCAACACCAATTCATCTTGAGTTTTTATTTCACGCAGATTAGCCATTAAAGTTCGTAATGATGTTACATCAATATTAGTGCTAACATCCACCACATTATCACCAACAGGGATATTTGATTCTGATGCCATATAATTTGCTTTAACTTTAAACTGTTCAATTAAATTGTATAAATCTGCCCTATCTCTTTTTGAATCTCTCACATCATTTTTAAAATCTTTGAATAGTACCTTATCAAAAGTTGAAAAATCAATACTGCTGTCTTCAAAATCTTCTCCATTAAAAACTTGTTCGAATCCCATTTTAGTTACCCCTTCTACTCCTAACCTTCTACCTGTCCATTGCTCATAAAGTGGGTGTCTTTTGCGCACATAAATAATTTCGTTATACATAGTTTCTCCTTCCGTTTGGTCATCAGAAAAAATCAACAACATAGTATTGGGTTCATTATAACCTGTTAAATAATAAAAATTTGGATCTTGGTGATATACATAATCCACATCGTTCGCTCGGTTACGAACAGGGTTTGCAAAGAATACCGCAACAGAATTTTCTGGCATTGAAGCTCTCAACGCCTCTCTTCTTTCTTTATGAAAGTCGGATGATAAATAATCAGTTGGTAAATCAGTTTGTGCAAAGCTGTTTAAAGTAAATAAACAAATTATCGAGGTGAGGAAATACTTAAGTTTCATTTTTGGGTGGTTTTATTTTCAAATATAGGAATTTATTATAGGTATAAAATGTTAAAAAATTATTTGAGGGATTTTGACTTAAAATATTATCAAATTCCCTTAAAATAGTTCTACTATATTTTTTAAATTAGCGGAAAATTAAATCACATGAAAAATACAGCATTAACAGCAGTTCACGAATCATTAGGCGCTAAGATAGTTCCGTTTGCAGGATACAATATGCCTGTGCAATATGAGGGAATTAACATTGAACACGAAACAGTACGAAAAGGTGTAGGGGTTTTTGATGTGTCTCACATGGGCGAATTTTTAATTGAAGGGTCTAAAGCATTAGAATTAATTCAGAAAGTGACTTCTAATGATGCTTCTAAATTAGCTTTAGGTGATGCGCAGTATTCTTGTTTTCCAAATGAAACTGGTGGAATAGTTGATGATTTAATTTGTTATAGAATTAAGGAAGATACCTATTTATTGGTGGTAAATGCATCTAATATTGATAAAGATTGGAATTGGATTTCTAAGTATAATGAAGCTATAGGTGCTGAGATGAAAAATATTTCTGATGCTTATTCTCTCTTGGCAATTCAAGGTCCAAAAGCAATAGAAGCGATGCAGTCTATTACTTCGGTGGATTTAGCGAGTATTCCGTTTTACAAATTTAAAGTAGGCGATTTTGCAGGTATTGAGCATGTAATTATTTCGGCAACTGGATATACTGGTTCAGGTGGATTCGAAATTTATTGCAAGAATGAAGAAGCACAACAAGTGTGGGATAAAGTTTTTGAAGCTGGTGCAGACTTCGGAATCAAACCAATTGGATTGGCGGCACGTGATACCTTGCGTTTAGAAATGGGTTATTGCCTGTACGGAAATGATATTAATGATACCACATCTCCAATTGAAGCTGGCTTGGGTTGGATTACAAAATTCACCAAAGAATTTGTAAATAGTGAAAACTTAAAAGTTCAAAAAGAAAATGGAGTGACTCGTAGATTGGTTGCTTTTGAATTGGATGAACGTGGAATTCCGAGACACGACTACCCAATTGTTGATGCTGAAGGAAATGAAATTGGTATCGTGACTTCTGGTACTATGAGTCCATCACTTAAAAAAGGAATTGGAATGGGTTATGTTACCAAAGAACAGTCTAAAAGGGATTCTAAAATTTATATTCAGGTTCGTAAAAAAGCGATTCCTGCGACGATTGTTCGATTGCCATTTTATAAAGGGTAATGAAATAGAAATAAGACCGCTTTGCTTTTTAGATGTTAGACTTAAGACAACTCAGTTTTGTCTTTCCCGCGAAAGCGGGAATCCATAAAAAAGAGAATCTTATCATAAGATGAGATTTCTCAATACTTCGAAATAACAATAAAAAAACACCTTTCAAAATAATAATTGAAAGGTGTTTTTTTTTATGAATCAAAATCGATTAATTATTCCTCAACCGCTTTTTTATCCTTTTTAATTTTAATTGTCAATTCATTAGATTTTTTATCTAAATCCATAGTGATGGTATCTCCTTCTGATAATTTAGAATTTACAATTTCTTGCGCCAAGGCATCTTCTATATATTTTTGAATAGCCCTCTTTAAAGGTCGTGCACCATATTGCTTGTCATAGCCTTTATCAACAATAAAGTCTTTTGCTTTATCAGTTAAATTTAACGTATAACCTAAACCTGAAATTCTTTTTAATAACAAGTCTAATTCAATATCAATAATGCTATGAATATCATCTCTATCTAAAGAATTGAATACAATTACATCGTCAATTCTATTTAAAAATTCTGGGGCAAATGATTTTTTCAAGGCATTCTCTATCACACTTTTAGCATGAGCATCTGCTTGATCTTTTTTAGATGCAGTTCCAAAACCAACACCAGCACCAAAATCTTTTAATTGTCGCGAACCAATATTAGAAGTCATGATAATAATAGTATTTCTAAAATCGATTCTTCTTCCTAGACTGTCTGTAATATATCCATCATCTAAAATTTGAAGCAGCATATTAAATACATCAGGATGCGCTTTTTCAATTTCATCTAATAAAACTACTGCATAAGGCTTGCGTCTAATTTTCTCAGTAAGCTGTCCGCCTTCTTCATAGCCAACATATCCTGGAGGTGCTCCAATTAAACGAGAAATAGCAAATTTTTCCATATACTCGCTCATGTCAATTCTAACTAAAGCTTCGTCATTATCAAACAACTCTCTTGCTAAAACTTTTGCTAATTGAGTTTTACCAACACCTGTTTGTCCTAAGAAAATAAAAGAGCCAATAGGCTTGTTAGGATCTTTTAAACCCACACGATTTCTTTGAATTGCCTTTACAACTTTCGTTACCGCTTCATTTTGACCAATCACCTTTCCTTTAATAAGTTGAGGCAACTCACTTAAACGATTGCTCTCATCTTCAGCAACTCTATTTACCGGAATTCCAGTCATCATAGATACCACTTCTGCAACATTGTCTTCAGTTACTATTTCGCGATTTAATTTAGAAGCATCTTCCCATTCTCTTTGGGCGGTTCCTAATAAGTTCTCCAATCGTTTTTCATCATCTCGCAATTTTGCTGCCTCTTCAAATTTTTGTCCATTTACAGCATTGGTTTTATCTAACTTTACTTTTTCTAACTGCGACTCAAAATCCAACACCTCTTTTGGCACCACAATATTGGTTATATGAATACGTGAACCGGCCTCATCCAACGCATCAATTGCCTTGTCTGGTAAATAGCGATCTGTCATATATCTATTAGTCAACTTAACACAAGCATCCACAGCGTCATCTGTGTAATTTACATGATGATGTGCTTCATATTTATCCTTAATGTTATGTAAAATCTCAATGGTTTCATCTACTGATGTTGGTTCAACAATCACCTTTTGAAAACGTCTTTCTAATGCGCCATCTTTTTCTATATTTTGACGGAACTCATCTAAAGTTGTTGCGCCAATACATTGAATTTCCCCCCTAGCAAGTGCAGGTTTTAACATGTTTGATGCATCTAATGAGCCTGTTGCTCCTCCAGCTCCAACAATGGTGTGAATTTCATCAATAAATAATATGATATCATCATTTTTTTCGAGTTCATTCATCAAAGCTTTCATGCGCTCTTCAAACTGTCCACGGTATTTTGTTCCAGCTACTAAGCTTGCTAAATCTAGAGAAACTATTCTTTTATTAAACAATATTCTAGAAACCTTTCTTTGGATAATTCGCAAAGCTAAGCCTTCTGCAATGGCAGATTTACCCACGCCTGGTTCACCAATTAGCATTGGGTTGTTTTTTTTACGGCGACTTAAAATTTGTGACACGCGCTCAATTTCCTTTTTTCTACCCACAACAGGGTCTAACTTATCTTCTTCGGCAAGTTGCGTTAAATCACGTCCAAAATTATCTAAAACTGGAGTTTTTGACTTGGCTGAAGCCTTTCCTTTTACAGGCTGTTGCTCGAACGGGTTCTGTTTTGGCCCATCAAAATCATCATCCGATGGAGTTTCAGCTATTGGAGTAATTGTAACATCTGCTTCTGCATCTGGATTCAGTTGTTGAAAGATAGACTTTACCTCATTATAATCCACATTAAATTTTGAAAGTAATTTTGTAGTTGGGTCATTTTCGTTGCGTAAAACACATAATAATAAATGTGCTGTATTTACAGCATTACTCTTAAAAAGTTTTGCTTCTAAAAAGGAAGTTTTTAAGGCTTTTTCGGCTTGCTTTGTCAAGTGCAAATTTTTCTTTTGATCCGTAGCTGAAATAATTGGATTTGCAGGACTTTGCAATTCCACTTTTTTGCGTAGATGCTCTAAATTTACATCTAAAATTTTAAGGATTTCGATAGCTTTCCCATCGCCTTTTCTCAATATTCCTAAAACTAAATGCTCGGTACCAATAAAGTCATGACCCAAACGCAATGCTTCTTCTTTGCTGTAGGCTATCACATCTTTTACTTTAGGTGAAAAATTATCGTCCATTTTGTTTCTCTTTTAAGGTTGAAGTATGTATAAACTTATATGCCATTTTATTTGGTGATTGAAACAAAAACTAAAAACCTAATAAAGTTTTTTTGTTTATAGCAACAACACACAAATACATAGGCAAATATATTAAATCATCAGTCGTAAAAAATCAATCTAACTATCAGATTTATACTGTAAAAATAATGGTTTTTTCTTTCAATTTAAAATCAAAAGAAATGAGCCTTAAATAACTGATTTTTAATTATTGTAAATATGTAATAAAAATAGCTGATTAACAAAGGGTTGCAGAGCTGTTTTCTTAACAGTAAATTGTTAATAACTATTCTGAATTAGCTCCTCGTTTTTTGGTTTAAAAAAAGGGAATAATTGTATCTTGCTGTTCTATTTAAAAATACGAAAAAACTAAACATTTTATATATGACAGATGGAGAAAAAATAATCCCAATTAATATTGAAGATGAAATGAAATCTGCCTACATCGATTACTCGATGTCGGTGATTGTTTCGAGAGCATTACCAGATGTTCGTGACGGGTTAAAACCGGTTCACAGAAGGGTACTTTTTGGAATGCATGAATTAGGGATTAAAGCTACAGGATCTTATAAAAAATCAGCAAGAATTGTCGGGGAAGTTTTAGGAAAGTACCACCCCCATGGTGATACATCAGTATATGATTCTATGGTGCGTATGGCGCAACATTGGAGTGTACGTTATATGATGGTTGACGGACAAGGAAACTTTGGGTCTGTTGATGGTGATAGTCCTGCGGCAATGCGTTATACAGAGGTGCGAATGCAAAAGATATCAGAAGACATGTTATCTGATATTGAAAAAAATACCGTTGATAGGCGCTTAAATTTTGATGACACTTTATATGAGCCAACAGTTCTACCAACAAGAATTCCAAACTTATTAGTAAACGGAGCTTCAGGTATCGCAGTTGGTATGGCAACAAATATGGCTCCACATAACTTAACCGAAGTTATTAATGGTACCGTTGCATATATCGATAATAATGATATTGAGATTGACGAGTTAATGCAGCATGTAAAAGCTCCAGATTTTCCTACTGGCGGAATTATTTATGGGTATGATGGTGTAAAGGATGCTTTTCATACAGGACGAGGTAGAATCGTAATGCGTGCAAAAGCTAGCTTTGAAGAAATCAAAGGTCGTGAGTGTATCATTGTCACTGAGATTCCGTATCAAGTGAATAAAGCAGATATGATTAAGAAAACTGCTGACTTGGTAAATGATAAAAAGTTAGATGGCATTGCAAATATTAGAGATGAGTCTGATAGAAAAGGGATGCGCATTGTTTATGTTTTAAAACGCGATGCAATACCAAATGTAGTGTTGAACAAGTTGTTTAAGTATACTGCATTGCAAACTTCTTTTAGCGTTAACAATATCGCTTTAGTAAATGGTAGGCCAGAACAATTGAATCTAAAACAATTGATTCATTATTTTGTTGAGCATAGACATGATGTAATTTTACGTCGTACTAAATTCGATTTAGATAAAGCAGAAGCAAGAGCACATATTTTAGAAGGATTGATTATTGCATCAGACAATATTGATGAAGTAATTAAAATAATCCGTGCATCTTCTAACGCTGATGAAGCTCGTGAGAATTTGATAAAACGATTCGAGCTTACAGAGATTCAGGCAAAAGCAATTGTTGAAATGCGTTTACGCCAGTTAACAGGATTAGAGCAAGACAAGTTGCGCGCTGAGTATGATGAAATCATGAAAACAATTGAAGATTTAAAAGATATTCTGTCTAATGAACCTAGACGCTATAATATCATTAAAGAAGAATTGATTGCAATTAGAGATAAATATGGTGATGATCGTAGATCGGTGATTGAATATGCTGGTGGTGATTTGAGTATTGAAGATATGATTCCTAATTCTAAAGTAGTTCTTACTATTTCTCATGCAGGATATGTAAAGCGTACAAACTTAGATGAATATAAAGTTCAGAACAGAGGTGGTCGTGGTCAAAAAGGAGTATCTACCAGAAATGAAGATTTCTTAGAACACTTATTTGTTGGGACCAATCATCAATATATGTTATTCTTTACACAAAAAGGAAAAGTATTCTGGATGCGTGTATTTGAGATTCCAGAAGGCGGAAAAACATCTAAAGGTAGAGCAATCCAGAACTTAATCAACATTGAAAAAGATGATAAAGTAATGGCATTTTTGGTAACTCAAGATTTAAAAGACCAAGAGTACATCAACAGTCATTATGTGATTATGGCGACCAAAAATGGTCAAGTTAAAAAGACTTCTTTAGAACAATATTCTAGACCGAGAACTAACGGAATTAACGCAATCACAATTAGAGATAATGACGAATTGTTAGAAGCTAAATTAACTACAGGAGATAGCCAAGTTATGTTGGCATTGAAGTCTGGAAAATGTATTCGATTTGAAGAAAGTAAAACAAGACCTATGGGACGTAATGCCTCAGGAGTTAGAGGTATTAGACTTCAAAATGAAAAGGATGAGGTTATTGGTATGATTGCTGTTAACGATGAAGAAAGCAATGTACTAGTTGTTTCAGAAAATGGTTATGGTAAGCGATCTAGTTTAGAAGATTATCGAATCACTAACCGTGGTGGGAAAGGAGTAAAAACAATTAATGTTACAGATAAAACAGGATGTTTAGTTGCAATAAAAAATGTAACTGATGAAGACGATTTAATGATTATCAATAGATCTGGAATAACGATTCGTATGGCTGTTTCTGATTTACGTGTTATGGGTAGAGCTACCCAGGGTGTTAAATTAATTAATATTAAAGATTCTGATTCTATCGCTGCAGTTGCCAAAGTAATGCAAGAAGATGAAGAAGATATTGATGGCGTAGAGAATGAAACTAGTTCAGAAAATACTGCTACGGAAGATAACAATGAGCAAAACAATCAAGAATAAATAAATTTAGTTAAAATGAAACGAGCATGCTAAAATGTTTATCAGTCAAGGAATTGATTAATAGCGAACAGCATGTGACATTTAAAAAACAATAAATATAGACACATGAAAACAAAAAAAATAGGAATGTTTGCCTTAGCACTTTTATTAAGTGTTGCAACATTTTCACAAAAATCAGAATTAAAAGCTGCAGACAAAGCGGTTAAAAAAGGAGATTTCTCTACTGCAACAACTATTTTAAATGGTGCAGAAGGTTTAATTGCAAATGCCGAGGCTAAATATCAAGCAAAATATTATTACTTAAAAGGGATGGCTTTGTATGCAAATGGAACTAAACCAGCAAATATAAATGATGCTGCGGCTGCTTTCAATCAGTTAATAGCTATTGAAAAGAAATCTGGTAATAATACATATTCTAATGAAGCAAGCACAACGCTTAAATCTATTATTGATAAAGCTGATGCAGATGCTCTTGCAGCATATCAAAGTGCGTCAGCTACACAAGATGATGCAGGGTATATTAAAGCTGCCAAGAATTATGAGCGTGTCTTTTTATTAAGTCCTGCTGATACTGCTTACCTAAATAATTCTGCAATGTTATTAGCCGTTGGTAAAGCTTATGAAAAGTCTAATGAACAATACCAACAATTACTAGATATGGGCTATACAGGTATTGCTACAACTTACCAAGCTACTAGTACTGTTAATGGAGAGCCTATTGCTTATAATTCTCAAAAAGAAATGAATCAGCAAGTTAAGTTAGGTATTGCTAAAGACCCTAAAACTGATGTTTCTAAGTCTAAAGTAAATGGAATAATTAAAGCAATTGCAACAAATTATGGCCGCTTAGAAAATAATGAAAAAGCTTTAGAGTTTATTGAAAAAGCAAGAATTGCAAGTCCAAATGATTATGATTTGGTTATTGAAGAAGCTAATGTGTATTACAGAATGGGTAACGACGCTATGTTTAAAGAAAAATTAGAAGAGGCAATTAAATTAAATCCTACTGATCCAAATTTATATTTTAATGTTGGAGTTATGAACATGAATCTAGGTGATAATGAAGCCGCTGCAATAAGCTTTAAAAAAGCAATAGAATTAAAGCCTGATTTTGGTGATGCCTATAATAATTTAGGCGCTATGGCATTGGACAAAGCAAAACCTGTGCAAGAAGAATTGGATGCTAATGCAATGAACTTTAAAAAGTATGATCAAATTAAAGCTAAAAAATTAATACCGATTTATAGAGAAGCTTTAACATATTATGAAAAAGCTCATGAACTAATTCCTGATGATGAAGCGTTGAAAAACTTGGTAAATAGCCTGTATGAAAATTTAGATATGGATAAAAAAATAGAATAGTTTTTGTCTAAAATACTTAATTAAAAAGCCTGCAATTGCAGGCTTTTTAATTTATATAATTTTTTTAATGACTCTTAATTTATGAGTATGTCTATTGGTATCAACATTGTAAATTCCGTTATGATCCAATCTATCAATCCGTACTTTTCCATGGGCATGAATGATGTAATTATCTTTCATAATAATCCCAACATGGATAATCTCTCCCAGATTATCATCAAAAAAAGCTAAATCTCCTGGTTCGCTTTCTTCTATAAAACTCAACACATCACCTTGGCTAGCTTGTTCGTTGGCATTGCGCAATAATTGATAACCACACAATTTATAAACCATTTGCGTAAAACCAGAACTATCAATACCAAAAGGAGTTTTACCACCCCATAAATAGGGAGTATTAAGATACATAAAAGCAGTATCTATAAGAAAGTCTTTTGGAGATTTTTCTGAGCGTGTTACCCCTTGGTAAGAATATTTTTTATTGAGAATTGAAAGTGAATTATTTCTATAAAACGGTAGCGTTGCTCCAAGCGGGATTGGTGTTAAACTTTCTTGATTATCAGAAAGAAAGTCAATCAATTCTCCAGCTAAAGTATTAGTATTTTCATTTAATTCAAGAAACTCGCTTTCTTCAATTTCTATAAATTGCTTGTTATCAATCCAACCTTCTTTCTTATCAAAAACTGCTCGCACCCTACTCCACTTACTCCTTTTTTCAAGGACTTTAAAATGTTCGCCAAATAGCAATTGCGAAATCATTTCACTTTGATTATTGGCCTCAAGCCTAAGTGAAACAATACTTAAATTACATATTCCGAATTGCATTTATAATAAAGGGTGTTGAGTTTATAATTTTTCGATAACAATTGCACTAGCACCACCACCACCATTACAAATTCCGGCAGCACCAATCTTAGCATTGTTTTGTCCTAATACAGATATTAATGACATGATGATTCTGGCACCAGACATACCAAGTGGGTGTCCTAATGAAACAGCACCACCATTAACATTTACTTTGTTAGCATCTAAATCAAGAATTTTAATATTAGCTAAACCAACTACACTAAATGCTTCGTTTAACTCAAAATAATCAACATCATTAACCGATAACTTAGCTTTGTCTAATGCTTTTGGCAATGCTTTAGCAGGTGCTGTAGTAAACCATTTTGGCTCTTGAGCGGCATCAGCATAAGAAATTATTTTTGCCAAAGGTTTTAAATTCATTTCTGCAGCTTTATCAGCACTCATTAAAACCATAGCGGCAGCACCATCGTTTAATGTTGATGCATTTGCGGCTGTAACACTTCCTTCTTTTGAAAATACTGGACGTAAATTTGGAATCTTTTCCATTTTTACATTTTTATATTCTTCATCTTCAGAAAATAAAATAGCATCTCCTCTTCTCTGTGGGATTTCAACCGGAACGACTTCATCTTTGAATTTATTTTCACTCCAAGCATTAGCAGACCTTGTATAAGATTCAATTGCAAAAGCATCTTGATCTTCTCTAGTAAAATCATATTCATTGGCACATAAATCGCCACAGGTACCCATATGTTTTTGATCGTACACATCAGTAAGTCCGTCTACTAAAAGTCCATCAACAACTTTAATATTACCTAATTTCACCGCATTTCTTCCTGACATATAATGCGGAATACTACTCATATTTTCCATACCACCAGCAACTACTATTTCAGCATCGCCGCATTGTATTGCTTGTGCTGCAATCATCACAGATTTCATTCCAGATGAACACACTTTGTTAATTGTTGTACACGGAACAGTATTCGGAATTCCGGCAAATATAGCTGCTTGTCTTGCAGGTGCTTGACCCAAGCCAGCTGATACAACATTACCCATAAATACTTCATCAACTTTATCTCCAGATAAGTTAATTTTTTCTAGTGCTCCTTTAATGGCAACTGCTCCTAATTTCGGTGCAGGAATTGAAGATAGTGTCCCCATAAAACTTCCAATCGGAGTTCTTGCCATTGATACAATTACAATCTCTTTATTCATAATTTGATGTTCAAAATTTATGATGCGAATTTAATCATTTTACTTCAATTTAGCATTGTTTGTAAACAGATAACATAGAATTAAAAAAGTAGGTTTTTATTTTTTACATTTGAAGTATGAAGAAAATTTTGAATAGACTGCTCCAAAATCACTCGTTGATTTATAAAATATTTTTATACATCGCAACAGTGGTGTTGATCGTGTTCTTATTTCCTAAAGGAGGAAAGTTTAAATATGATTATTTTAAAGGAAAACCTTGGCAATATGAAAACTACTATGCGCCCTTTAGTTTTGCAATACAAAAATCAACAGATGAGATTTCTTTAGAAAGACAAAATATTATTGATAATACAAAATTATATTTTTCTTATGACCAAGAGATTATAGATGAAGTAAAAAGAAATTTTATTGATGGTGTTGAAAATACTCAATATTCTGAAAATTTTGGTAGGGTATTTAATAATAAAGGTATTGAAATTATTGACTTGGTCTATAAAGTGGGGTTTGTTGATGGGCAAAGTGAGCAATTGCTAAATGGTGTTGATTTTGTAAACCTCAGAAATGGTATCGAGGTACAAAAGGTAAATTCTTCAAAATTATTTAAGTCTAGTCAGCTACTTTCTTTTATAAATGAAGAATTAAATTCAATTCAATCTGCAGAGGCGCGTGTACTCTTGCTTAATATTTTATCAAAGGTAATAAAGCCTAATGTTCGCTTTGATAAAGTTTTTACTGATAAGGTTAAAGAAACTGCGTTGAACCAGATTTCAGACGTAAGTGGGCAGGTATCCGAAAACGAATTAATTATATCTAGAGGTGATTTAGTTAAAGGTGAAGAATTAGCAAAGTTAAACTCAATAAAAAGAGAGTTAGAATCTAAAGTTTGGAGTGAGTCAAATTATAATTGGGTTGTTTTAGGTTATTCAATTTTGGTCGCTCTTGCCCTATTAATGATATTATTATTTTTAAGGAAGTACCGTTCTGACGTTTTTGAGAATAATAGCAAAACAACCTTGATTTTTATTAATGTTTTATTGATGGTATTTCTAATTACCATGATTGTAAAATTCGATGCGAAATTTGTATATGCTGTCCCTCTCTGTGCATTACCAATTATTTTAAAAGCTTTCTTTGATGCCAGATTAGGGTTATTTGTGCATGTACTTACGGTCTTGCTTTTAGGATTTGTTGTACCTAACAGTTTCGAATTTATCTTTTTGCAAATTATTGCAGGAATGGTAACCATACTAACTGTATCAGAATTGTACAAAAGGGTGAACCTGTTTATTTCAATTTCTCAAATCACTTTTATTTATATGATTGCCTACGTGGCTTTTACCATCATACAAGTAGGGAATATTTATGAGCTAAACTGGTTTTACTTCGGATTATTTGCTTTTAGTGGAGTCTTAGCATTTTTATCTACACTCTTAATTTTTGTTTATGAACGATTGTTTGGTTTGGTGTCTGATGTTTCTTTATTAGAATTATCAAATACAAATTCAGTGCTTTTAAGAAAATTAGCTGAAGAAGCTCCAGGAACTTTTCAACATTCTATGCAGGTAGCTAATCTAGCTGAGGCAGTTGCTAATGAAATTAATGCCAATGCAATGCTTGTTAGAACCGGAGCTTTGTATCATGATATTGGCAAATTAACAAACCCGATGTATTTTACAGAAAATCAAATTACAAGTGTAAATCCACACAACGACTTAACAAATGTTGATAGTGCAGGAATCATCATTCATCATGTTATTGACGGAATTGAATTAGCAAAAAAGCATAGACTTCCAGATCGGATTATTGATTTCATAAGAACACATCACGGTACTAGCCTAGTTTATTATTTTTATTCTCAAGAAAAAAAGATAAACCCAGATTCAGTTGATATTGATAAATTCAGATATCCTGGACCGATTCCTTTTTCTAAAGAAACAGCTATTTTAATGATGTGCGATTCGGTAGAAGCTGCATCAAAAAGTATTAAAGAGCCTACAGCACAAGCAATTGATGATTTAATTGAGAAAATAGTTTCTGGTCAAATGGCAAACAATCAATTTATCAATGCCGACATTACTTTTAGAGATATTGAACTGGTTAAAAAGGTGTTGAAAAAGAAATTAAAAAACATTTATCACCTTAGAATAGAGTACCCAGAATAAATAAAATATTATTTATCAAATATCTTAAAAAAAGGTTGTGATTTTGTTATTGTAATACTACATTTGCACTCGCAAAAATAAGTTCTTTGCATAATAAAAATGGAGAGGTGCCAGAGTGGTCGATCGGGGCTCCCTGCTAAGGAGTTGTACCTTTACGGGTACCGGGGGTTCGAATCCCTTCCTCTCCGCATTTTTATTAGATGACTATTTCGGGGTGTAGCGTAGCCCGGTTATCGCGCCTCGTTTGGGACGAGGAGGTCGCAGGTTCGAATCCTGCCACCCCGACAATTAATGGTGGCATAGCTCAGCTGGATAGAGCACCTGCCTTCTAAGCAGGCGGTCCTAGGTTCGAATCCTAGTGCCATCACAAAAAAGCCTTAACATAATTGTTAAGGCTTTTTTATTTTCTATAAATATTGTTGAGCTATCCTTTCTTCTGGATATTTTCCTTTTACACCCTTATAAAACTCTTGAATAAATTTCATGTCCTCATCCAATGATTCGGTAGGATAAAAAGGTTTTGAAAGTGCTACTTGCTTTTTGCCAAAATCAAAAGTAAACATAACTATAGGCACCTTTGCTCCTTTAGCTATATAATAAAAACCTGTTTTCCATTGAGCAACTTTCTTACGGGTTCCTTCTGGTGATAGGGCTAAACGAAAATATTCTTTACTGTTGAATACTTGAACAATAGCATCGACCAAATTATTGCTTTTACTTCTATCTACAGGCGTACCTCCTAGTTTTCTAAATATATATCCGAAAGGCGGATTAAATAGTGATGCCTTACCTATAAAGTTTATTTTTTCATTTAAAATTGAACGCACAAACATCCCAATTACAAAATCCCAATAACTTGTATGTGGTGCTCCTATTACCACATACTTTTTTAAATCAGCTGGAAAAGTCCCAACGATTTTCCAACCGAATAGTTTTGTGTAAATAAATTTTGAAAGGATTTGCATTGATGAAATATTAATTAAAAATTCTTTTAATTTTAATGTTCACAAATATAAAACTCTTAATTTTATAAAATAATAACTATCTTCTTTTCATTATGGAAATTTTCTTACAAGTATTAATATTAATAGGTATATCTGGGACCATATTCTATTTATACAAAACCAATTCAGATAAAAAATCTTCTAATAAGACTGAGGTTGATGCAATAAAAATACAGTTACAACTTAACAAAGATCTCCGTGATGAAATTCAAAACATCAGAAAAGAAGTAAATATAAATGCCGAAAAAGGAAGAGCAGAAATTGAAAGTAAATTAACAGATATTAATAAGGAGATAAATAGTTTTCATAAAATCTCTAAATCTGATATGCAAAAACAATTCTCTGATTCTAATAAAGTAATTACTGAAGTTACTAAAGAATTACAGAAAATAAAAGGTACTAACGAACAGGTATTAAATTTTGCCAATCAAATGAAAAGCTTGGAGAAGATTCTAAGCAATCAAAAACAAAGAGGTATTTTAGGAGAAATTCAATTAGAAAATTTATTGGCTAATGTGTTGCCTCCTGAATTATTTCAAATGGAATATAGTTTTTCTAATGGAGAAGCTGTTGATGCCATTGTAAAAATAGGTGATTTTATTATTCCTGTTGATGCAAAATTCTCTTTAGACAATTACAATAGAATGATTGAAAGTGAGGACAAATCAGAAATCGAAGAACTCGAAAAAAGTTTTAAGGGAGATATTAAAAAGCGAATTGATGAAACTGCTAAATATATTCGTCCAAATGAAAATACTACTGATTATGCTTATATGTTTATTCCTGCTGATGGATTGTATCAAGATTTATTAAATAGCAGAGTGGGTTCATTAAAAATAAATTCAAAAGATTTGGTAAGTTATGCTTACACAAAAAAGGTAATGATTGTATCACCAATGAGTTTGTTTCCTATGCTGCAAATAACTGTAAAAGCTTTACACAACTTAAAGGTTGAAAATTCAATAAAAGATATTCAAAATAATATTGAAAAACTAGGCAACCATTTAAAAGCTTACAAAGTTTACCATGATAAATTAGGAAACACTATTGGTACTGTTGTAAATCATTATAACAACTCATCGAAAGAATTTAAAAAAATTGATAAAGATGTTTTGAAAATTTCAGAAGGCAAAAGTCAAATTGATTTTGAAACAGAACTTTTAGACAGACCACAGCTAAATGAATAATTAATCTAAAACAATTTTTCGAGTGATTGTTTTGTTATCAACCAAACATTTTAAGAAATATAATCCTGAAGAAAAGTTTGACACATCAATTTTTATAATACTACTATCAGCACTTTTAACTATTACTCTCTTCCCTAATAAATCATATAGCTCAACTATGCTGTTTTCGCTATTTGCATTTTTTAATTGAATATTTAATTGGTTCTTTACAGGGTTAGGAAATACTTGAATTGATATATCATTAAATTCATCAACAGATAGGGATTCACCCTCTTGAACAGTTAATGATTGATTAACTGAAACGTTTGTAAAGTAATCTACTGTACCACTTAACCAAGTTATTTTTAAATAGTCAATTGTAGTTTCAGTGCCTAGACCAATAAACTCAGTGTTTGAGTTTTGTCCTATGTAGCCTTCGCCATTTAAAGTGTATCTATATTGAGTTTTTCCTCCAGCACTTATTTCTATTTTACTACCAATTCCATCTTTATTACTAGTAACTCCCTGTAATTTTAATTTTAACCAATTGTTAGAATTTGTTGTTGTATTTTCCCATAAAAAATTATTATCAGTATCATTCATTACAATGATATCTGGTAAACCATCATTATTAAAATCTCCTATCGCATTAGAAAAACTAGTAAGCACATCTCCAGAAAACCCAATTCCGGAAGGAATTGAAAATGTGTCATCTCCTTGATTTTCATAAAAAGCAGACGGAAGCAATGACGGAACACTTCCATCAAAAATTCCACTCACGTACAAATCTAAATTCGAATCGTTATCAGCATCTAAAAACACTGCACCCCAAGCGATACTCTCAAAAGCCACCCCAATAAATGGAGCAACATTTGTAAAAGTTCCATCTCCATTATTATTTAAAAGCTGATTACCCCCCGTAGTATTGGTGACATATATATCGAACCAACCATCATTATTATAATCGCCAATAGTTGTTGACATTGCATCAATAGCAATACCAGCACCACTAGTCAAAGAAACGTCCGTAAACGTACCATCACCATCATTTTCATAAAGCCTATTAATATTTGCAATTTTATCATTCGCTACATATATATCTTGGTAACCATCATTGTTATAATCAAAAAATGCAGAAGTAAAAGAAACTTGATTGCCTAAATTAATTCCTGCACTCGAAGTAATTTCAACATAGGTTCCACTATCATTTCTATATAAATAATTATATTGATTAAAAGTAACATCATCTCTATTACATATAAAAACATCTAAATCACCATCATTATCAATATCGCCAAATGAAGCCCCATAGGTATATTTATTATCTGTAAAAAGTCCACAGGTTGCAGTAATATCTGTAAAGTTCATACTACCATCATTCTCGTAGAACTTATTTAATCCTGAAATACTTGTTGCAAAAAAATCTTTATCACCATCACTATCATAATCAATCCAAATTACTTGTTTGGTTCTATAAGTATCATTTATCCCAAGATCAATTAATGTAAAAGTGCCATTATTATTTTTATAAAAATAGACCTCTTCTCCATCTGTTGTAGAATAGGTTATATCATCCCAACCATCACCATCAAAATCACAAAAAGAGACACCGCCACCATAAGTGCTTACCCCATAAGAGACTCCAACTCCATTGGCAGTAGCACTTTCTTGAAAAGATAATTGCGCCCAAGAAAAATTAAAAGTTAATAGAAAAATAAGTGTAATTCTTTTAATCATTTTAGCTTGAATTTTAAAGTGTCTAAATTACAAACATTTAGTCAATAAAAAAACCCACTCTAATCTAAAGCAAAGAGAGGGTTTAGAAGTTAGGTACTCTTATCTTTACATTTTAAACAACGGTCTATGACTCATCATTGCATTTACTTTTTCGGAAACAGCTTCTAGCACTTCTTCGTTTTCAAAATTAGTAATCACTTCATCAATTAATTCAACAATAGCATCCATTTCATTTTCTACCATTCCTCGAGAAGTTACTGCAGCAGAGCCAATTCTAATTCCGCTTGTTACAAACGGAGATTTATCATCAAACGGCACCATGTTTTTGTTTACTGTTATGTCTGCTTTTACCAATGCTTGCTCAGCATCTTTACCAGAAATATTTTTATTTCTCAAATCGATCAGCATCATATGATTGTCTGTTCCACCAGAAATTAATTTATATCCTCTATCTACAAAAGATTTTGCTAAAGCAGCAGCATTCTTTTTTAGTTGGACTTGATAATGTAAAAACTCATCTGTCAAAGCTTCTCCAAAAGCAATAGCTTTAGCAGCAATTACATGTTCTAATGGGCCGCCTTGCATTCCAGGGAATACTGCAGAGTTCATAATTGTTGACATCATTTTTGGTTTTCCACTTTTAAAAGTTTCACCCCAAGGATTTGGAAAATCTTTACCAATCATGATCATACCACCTCTTGGACCACGCAATGTTTTATGGGTAGTTGTTGTAACAATATGGCAATGAGGCATTGGATCATTTAAAATTCCTTTTGCTATTAATCCTGCTGGATGAGAAATATCAGCCAACAACAAAGCATCAACGCTATCAGCAATTTCTCTAAATTTTGCAAAGTCAATATCACGAGAATAAGAAGAAGCTCCTGCAATAATTAAATTTGGTTTTTCTGCGGTTGCAGTTTCCTGAATTTTATCATAATTCAAAACTCCTGTTTCTTCCTCTACTCCATAAAACGAAGTTTTAAAAAGTTTACCAGAAAAGTTTACTGGTGACCCATGAGTTAAATGTCCTCCATGAGATAAATCGAAGCCCAAAATTTTATCACCAGGTTTTAAAATTGCATGATACGCAGCTGCATTAGCTTGAGATCCTGAATGTGGTTGCACATTTACATACTCTGCACCAAACAATTCTTTTGCTCTATCAATAGCAATTTGTTCAACAACATCAACTACTTCACAACCACCATAATAACGTTTTCCAGGATACCCTTCAGCATATTTGTTTGTGAGCACAGAACCCATAGCTTCCATCACAGGTTCGCTTACAAAGTTTTCTGAAGCAATTAATTCGATTCCGTTTAGTTGTCTGTTTTTTTCGTCTTCTATTAAGTCAAAAATGATTTGATCTCTTTGCATATTGTTACTATTAATAAGGATTAAAAATAAGTCACAAAAATAATCAATTAAGAAGTGATAGAATAAAAAACTTATGGAATTGAATTAAATAGAAAATGATGTTTCATTTAAAATGAATTCTCTATTTTTAGGAACAATAAATAATGAATCCATAAAATTATTATTTAAATTAAAATACTTGTTATAGTAATTATTACTTATAGTATCTTAGTCTCAAAAGCCAACAAACAATTATGCTGAATTACTATTATGAATCTATGAGTAAATTAAAATTAATTAAATTTCTTTTTACTTTTTTGGCTTTTTCTCATTATCAATTTAATTATAGTCAATCTGATTCATATAAAACTGATGATGTTATTTCTAATCATAATGACTCATCATCAAGTGAAATAATAGAAGCGTCTAATTTAAATTTCACCTCCAAAGAAAAGAAGCTTAAAAAATTTAAATTGAGTGTAAATGATAAAACAAAATTCAAAGATTTTAGCTTTCACGAAAAAATTTATACGCTAAACTATCCTGTTGAGTTGGTTTGGGATACTTACCAAAATACAAAACCAACTGATTGTTGGTCTGGACCATTAACTGTCTATAAAAATTCTTCTTTGGATTCATCATTTCATAATTTTAAAGAGGTAAACCACCCAGTATTTAGTGAAGGTAGTATTTACTTGGTTAGGCTTAAGCTAATTCCATTGGTTAAAATAACTGTCATTTTTAAATTAACAAAACTAAACCAATCTGAAAGGATAATTGAAATGACTTATGGAATGGATAACACATCTCACGGCAAACAAACAATTCAATTTATTGCAGATGGTGATAAAACTTTAATCAAGCACACTGCCTATTTTAAAAGTAAAAGCAAGTTTAGAGATAAATATTTGTATCCCAAATTTCATGTTAAATATATTGATGAATTTCATGAAAATATCCAAAAAAATTTAATTGATAATAGTGTAGATAATGCTATTACAAATCTGGAACCAGTTGAGTTGGTGCTAGAGGTTATTGATTTGTAAATTAATTACTAACATCGTCATTAATATCTAGCAGCCAACTCAATTACAATGCAAAAATCTAAATTATATTTTTGGAATAGTTCTTGATATAATCCAGCGAACTTAAAAACCAATTTATTATGCTTTCAAAAAATTACTATGCAAAAAATCTTCACAATTCTTTCTCAACAAAAAACTATCTATTCTTTCTTCTCATTTTAATTTCTATTTCAGCATTCAGTCAAAAAAAGATTAATACTGTTACAAAGTCATTTGTTGAAACCAATAGTTACTTGCACGAACTTCAAATTGAAAAATTCTTTTTACATACCAATAAAACGGTATATATGCCGGGTGAAAAAGTTTGGTTTAAGGCTTATATTGTTAATGATGCCGATAACAAGCCATCGCTAACAACAACTAACCTCCATATTAATGTGTATGATGCTAATAAAAAAATTGTTTCTAATCATTTATTTTTAGTAAAAGACGGAACAACTCATGGCGACATTATGCTTGACAAAGAATTAGCTGCAGGTAATTATTTTATAGAACTCACTACTCAATGGAATCAGAATTTTAAAAATAATAATTCGATTACTAAAATATATGTCGTAAGTAATTTAGAGGATGTTTCTCACCGCTTTGAAAATGAAAATAATCAAGACTTTCAGATTGAGTTCTTTCCTGAAAGCAATTTGTTTTTAGAAAATATTGAAAACAGCATTGCTTTTACAGCACAGAATAGCTCAACTCCAATTACTATTAGTGGAAATATCATTGATGATAAAACAGGAATTATTGTGGCTAAAATAAATAGTAATTATTTTGGAATGGGTAAATTTGAACTCTACAACCGCCCAAATAGAAGCTATACTGCTTTTGTAAATTATAATGGTTTACAAAAAGAGTTTCCGTTACCACAAACCAACTCTAAAGGAATAATTGTTAAAAAAGATGAAGAACAAGCTGACGCCAAAAGCATTGACCTCATTTTAAAAACAAATGAAGCTACTATCAAGTCAGAAGCTGGTGATTATGTTTTTGCAGTATTGCACAGAAACGGTAGACAAAATGTAATTGTGCCGATTAAACTTAAAAAGAGATACATTAACTACTCGTTTAATATTCTAAAAGAAAACTTGTTTGATGGTGTAAATACCATCAGTCTATTTAATAATCAAAATGAGCCTATTTCAGAATTCTCATTTTATCACAGTAATGAAAAACAACTCCATTTAAACATTACCAAAATTGCTGAAGAGCAAGATTCATTGACCTTAAATTTTGATTTAAAAAACAAGCTGTCTAAAGCTAATTTGAGTATTTCAATTTTACCTTCGGTTACAAAAATGCACCATAATCAATCAAATATAAATTCAGCCTTTTTGCTTGCACCCTATTTAGAAGATGCACACAAAAATTTACCTGAACTCATATCATCATCAAAAAGTGAAGAAAATATGAATTTACTACTTATGACAAATGCGAAAAAGAATTCTCTATCTTATAAGAAAAAAGCAGCTTATCAAAAAGATTATGTGGTACTTGCCGAAAACGGAATGAGTATTAATGGAAATGTAAGTGCCAATGTTAGTGACTTAAATGGTTATAAGGTTATGCTATCATCACTTGAAAATGAACTGTTACTGATTGACACTATCGGGAATAGCAATAAATTTTCTTTTGATAATTTATTTTTAAAAAAACCAACTAAATACAAACTAGCACTATTAGATCATAATGGGGCAATTGTAAAAACAGGATTTAAATTGTCTAGTGAATTAATTTCGTATGACACACCTGATGTATTGAATAAAAATATTGAAGCTATCAATTCTAAAAATGAAAATTCAAGAATGGTGATGGATTATGGTTCTTTACCTCTATTAGAAGATGTGACTTTACTTGATGAAATAACTTTAACTGTGCATCAAAAAATGCAAAATAAATTGACAGATTTAGGGTTGCCACCAGATATTTTAAGAAGTGAATTTTCTGATGTTTACCCTGTTAATGAGAATCTCATGGCATTAACTGTTTATGATTTTTTAGACAGACTTCCGGGGCTAACTCTAGTTGGAGACCCGTATATTGGATTCCAAATTTATACAACAAGGGGTAAAGCTTCGATTACGGGCAATTCAACAGCAACAATTTTTATTGATGATATTCGCATGAATGATTCAGAACCGTTGACATCTAGAAGTATTGATGATTTTATTGCTGTAACTGTTAACCCTTCTGGAGCTGGTGCAGGGATATATGGACAAGGCGGAGTTATAAGCTTCTATACAAAAACTGGAAAATACGGAGGCAATTTAGCAAGAGTAAACAAAGACATCATTTCTAGCGAAACTGATTTAGGTTTTGATACTGCCAACAAATACGAAAACAATTTAATGCAGTTTTCTGATATCATTTCTAGAAAATTTTATGGAACAATTGATTGGATTCCTAATTTTGAGGTTACACCTACTACTTCTAACCATTTAAAATTTAACACCAATGGCTACAAAAACTTTAAAGTAATTGTAAATGGAATGAATGAAAATGGTGAATTTGTTTATAAAGAAATCGATTTTAAAAGAGACGAAAACTAAATAGTTTTTTTTATAAAAAATCTTCTAAGGCAATAGTGTGTATTCCGCTGTGTGAATTATGTACTATTGCTTTTCCTTTTTTAACAAGAAGTAATTGAGGTGATTCATGCCTTACACCATAGTCACTTGCTATTTTGTTAGAGATACTTCTGTAGGCTATTAAATCTAAAAAATACATTTTTAAGTGATTGTTGTCGATTGTAAAATTTCGCTCAAACTTTTTCAACACCATAGTGCTAATTCCACATCTAGTAGAATGCTTAAAAATTATCACCGGCTTTTCTGAAGCAGTAATTTCTTCTAACTGATGCATATCTGTTAAAGGTATCCAATCAATTATTTTTTCTTCCTCAGAAACTTTACTACCAAATATTTTTTTTAACAAAATTTCTTATTTTTTAGATTCGTCGCAAAAATAGACAATACTTTCAAAGAAGACAAATTGTCTTGAATCCCTTTAATAATAGGACTTTTTGTCGTTTTTACTGCCAATTCATTTAATGGAATATTATTTGAAATGAAATAAGAAAAAGAAATTATGAACTTTAAAAATTATACAATTAAGTCGCAAGAAGCTGTACAAAAAGCGCAGCAAATTGCACAGGGGTTTCAAAACCCACAAATAAATAATGCTCATGTTTTACAAGGAGTTATTGAGGTAGATGAAAATGTGATTCCATTTATTCTAAATAAATTAGGAGTTAACGTAGAGCTATTCAAAAAAACCTTGACAACAATCATTCAAAGTTTTTCTAAAGTAGATGGTGGCGATTTGGCTCTCTCTAGAAATACCAGTAAAATGCTTATTGATGCAGAGAATATCGCTAAAAAAATGAAAGATGAATATGTTTCCATAGAGCATTTATTATTGGCCATTTTAAAATCGAAAGGAGATGCAACTCAGTTGATGAAAGACAATGGTATTAACGAAAAAGATTTAAAGACAGCTATAACAGCATTGAGAAAGGGAGATAAAGTAACTTCGCAAAATGCAGAAGAAACCTATAACTCGTTAAATAAATACGCTAAGAATTTAAATCAATTAGCCAAGGATGGTAAGCTTGACCCAGTTATTGGACGTGATGAAGAAATCCGTAGAATATTACAAATTCTAACACGTCGTACTAAGAACAACCCAATTTTGGTTGGTGAACCTGGTACAGGTAAAACCGCCATTGCCGAAGGATTAGCACATCGTATTATTAGAGGTGATGTTCCTGAAAATTTAAAATCTAAAGAAGTCTATTCCTTAGATATGGGTGCATTGATAGCAGGTGCTAAATTTAAAGGAGAATTTGAAGAACGCTTAAAAGCAGTTATCAAAGAAGTCATTTCTTCTGATGGTGATATCGTTTTATTTATTGATGAGATTCATACATTGGTTGGAGCTGGTGGCGGACAAGGTGCTATGGATGCAGCTAACATTTTAAAACCTGCTCTAGCCCGAGGAGAATTACGAGCAATTGGTGCAACTACATTAGATGAATATCAAAAATATTTTGAAACTGATAAAGCTTTAGAGCGTCGTTTTCAAAAAGTAATGGTGGATGAACCAGATACTGAATCAGCGATTTCTATTTTAAGAGGAATCAAAGATAAATACGAAACACATCACAAGGTGCGTATTAAGGATGAGGCCATTATTGCTGCTGTAGAATTATCGCAACGCTATATTACCAATCGGTTTTTACCAGATAAAGCCATTGACTTGATGGATGAAGCCGCTTCTAAACTGCGAATGGAAATTAATTCGAAGCCAGAGGAGTTAGATAAACTCGATCGTAAAGTAATGCAATTAGAAATTGAAATTGAAGCGATTAAGCGAGAAAATGATAAGGCGAAGCTAAAAGTATTAAAAGCAGATTTAGCCAATATCAAAGAAGATAGAAATGCAATTAATGCAAAATGGGTTAGTGAAAAAGAAATTGCAGATAAAATACAAGCATCAAAAGAAGCCATTGAAAATTACAAACTCGAAGCTGAAAAAGCTGAACGAGATGGCAACTATGGCTTAGTTGCTGAAATACGCTATGGAAAAATAAAGCAAGAAGAAGAAACATTGGTAACTTATCAACAAGAGTTTGAAAAAAATCAAGAAACCTCTTTGATTAAAGAAGAACTAACGAGTGAAGATATTGCCGAAGTAGTTGCAAAATGGACAGGAATACCTGTACAGAAAATGTTGCAAGGAGAACGTGAAAAGCTATTGCAGTTAGAAACAGAACTTCACAAAAAAGTAGTAGGGCAAGAAGAAGCAATTGAAGCTGTAGCTGATGCTGTACGTCGTTCTAGAGCTGGGTTACAAGACAGCAAAAAACCTATTGGTAGTTTCTTATTTTTAGGCACAACAGGAGTTGGTAAAACAGAATTAGCAAAAGCATTAGCAACCTATTTGTTTGATGATGAAAACGCATTAACACGTATTGATATGAGCGAATATCAAGAACGACATTCGGTTAGTAGATTGGTAGGAGCCCCTCCTGGATATGTTGGCTATGATGAAGGAGGTCAATTGACAGAAGCTGTTAGAAGAAAGCCTTACTCTATTGTTTTACTAGATGAAATTGAGAAAGCACATCCAGACACCTTTAATGTTTTGTTACAAGTGTTGGATGAAGGAAGATTGACTGATAATAAAGGCCGTATCGCTGATTTTAAAAATACTATTATCATCATGACATCTAATATGGGAGCTGAAATTATTCAGGAACGATTTGAAAATATCGATATGAATAAAAGAGATGAAATTACAGAGCGGACAAAATATGAAGTCGTTGAATTATTAAAGAAAACTGTTCGCCCTGAATTTTTAAATCGTATTGATGAGATTATCATGTTTACACCTCTTAACTTAAATGAAATCAATGAAATTGTTAGAATTCAATTAAAAGGAGTGTCTAAGATGCTAGCAGAAAAAGACATCACTTTTGAAAGTACAGACGAAGCAATTGAAACATTAGGAGAAAAAGGATATGACCCTCAATTTGGTGCACGACCTGTTAAGAGAGTGATTCAGAGAGAGATATTAAATGAATTGTCAAAAGAAATATTAAGTGGAAACATTACTGCTGAAACTTCAATATTATTAGATGCTTTTGACGGGAAATTTGTTTTTAGAAACAAGTAAAAATATAACAATTAGATAGTTAACGAATATTTTGTAATTTAGGTACTTAATTACTAACCTAAATTTAATACTTATGAAAAAACTATTCTTATGCAGCCTTACTGTACTTTTATTTGTAGCCTGCAACAATGAAAAAGCAAGTCAATCTGACGAAATTAAGATTGATAATGTAAAAATTATTAGTGAATTATACACCTCTTTCTCTGAAGGAGACATCGATGCAGTTTTAGCTGGTTTTGATGAAAACATTGTTTGGAACGAAGCTGAGAATTTTCCTTATGATGATGGCAATCCATACATTGGTCCTCAGGCAGTTCTTGATGGTGTATTTGCTCGAGTTGGTGGTGAATGGGACAATTTTATTGTTGATGAGAGAATAGTCTATAATATGGATGACGACATGGTTCTAGTTACAGGAAGGTATAAAGGAACCAACAAAGCGACTGGTAAATCTATCAATGCACAGTTAGTACATCATTGGACATTAAAAGATGGAAAGATTATACAATTTCAACAATACACAGATACTAAGCAAGTAGCTGATGCCATTGTAGAATAATCATTTCTAAACAAAACTAGAAAAGCCTCTTGTAAAACCAAGAGGTTTTTTGATTAATCAAAAAAGCTATGAACTTACAAGAAATAAATACTATAGATCAAGTAATTGAAGTACTCAATAATATTATTGTCGAAACCAAAAATGAAAATAATCCGTTAGGATATTTTGCTGCTCTTTATAAAAAAGTCACCGTTAAAGTTAAAGAAGGATTTGCTTCTAATTATTTTGATGATGCTGCTAGAATGGAAAAATTAGATGTAATTTTTGCCAAACGATATCTTGAGGCTTATTATAAATACCAGTCTAATGAAAAAACAACTCAATCATGGAAAATAGCCTTTGAACTTTCAACCAATTATTGGCCAATTGTATTACAGCATTTATTGATTGGAATGAATGCACATATCAATTTAGACCTTGGGATTGCAGCTGCAAAAGTTTCTGAGGGTAAAGATATTAAGCTGCTTAAAAATGATTTTAACAAAATCAATGAAATCTTATCATCACTAGTAAATGAAGTGCAAAATGATTTAGCACAAGTTTGGCCAAAACTTAAATACTTATTAAAAATATCAGGAAAAGCAGATGACTTTCTAGTTGATTTTAGCATGAAACTAGCTAGAGATGGTGCTTGGAAATTTGCAGAATCTTTGGCTGAAGACCCAATAAACTTAAATTTATTAATTGACAAAAGGGATCAAAGAATTGCTGAAAAAGCTATTATTGTGATTAAACCAGGATTTATCATCAGCACTATTTTCGGAATAATAAGGTTAGGCGAAAAAGGGTCTGTTGCTGATCGAATTAACTATTTAAATAATTAGAACAAAAAAGCATCCATTTTTAATGGATGCTTTTTACTTTA
>JAQRMW010000278.1 GCA_028599075.1 Urechidicola sp.
TTAATAAAATATTAGAAGAAACTTCTACTTTGCAGATTAATAAGATATCTTCAATTTTAAAAGCTGTACAATAAGACTTTATTATCATTTACAATAGTGTAGCATCAAAACTTCTTTCCCTGCAAAAAAAACTGCAATAAATAACTTTTTCTTAGGCATAGAATAATTAAATGACAAAAATCACAATAAAACAACACGATATTACAGATTGTGGTGCAACTTGTTTAGCATCAATATCATCACATTTCAATTTACAAATACCAATTGCAAGAATACGCCAATATGCAGGTACAGATAAAAAAGGCACTAATGTTTTAGGTCTTATTGAAGCTGCCGAAAAACTAGGTTTTGAAGCTAAAGGTGTCCGGGGCGAATTAGATAGCTTATTTAAAATACCAAAACCTGCTATTGCCCATATTATTGTAAAAGAACAATTACATCATTATGTCGTTATTTACGAGGTAACAAAAGAATACATAAAAATTATGGATCCAGGAGATGGGAAAATCCATAAAAAGACACACAAAGAATTTTTAAAAGAGTGGACAGGAGTTTTAGTCTTACTATTACCAAAAGAAGAATTTACACCAACGAATGAAAAAGTATCCGTTTTAAAACGTTTTTGGTTTTTATTAAAACCTCATAAATTTGTTTTATTGCAAGCTTTAATTGGAGCAGTAATTTATACGCTACTAGGTTTTTCTACCTCAATTTATATACAAAAAATTACAGATTATGTATTGGTTGGAGGCAACACCAAATTATTAAACCTATTAAGCGTCATAATGCTAGTTTTATTGGTTTTACAAATTGTAATAGGTGCTTTTAAAGATGTATTTCTTATTAAATCTGGACAACAAATAGATGCTCGTTTAATTCTAGGGTACTACAAACACTTGTTAAAATTACCACAGCAATTTTTTGATACGATGCGTGTTGGAGAAATTATTTCTCGTATCAATGATGCTGTTAAAATTAGAGCCTTTATTAATGATGTATCATTAAGTTTAACAGTCAATATTCTTATTTTATTTTTCTCTTTTGGCATTATGTTTATGTATTATTGGAAGTTAGCTTTAATAATGTTGTTGGTTATTCCACTATATTTAGTAGTATACCTAATCATAAATAAACTCAACAAAAAAACAGAACGCAAAATAATGGAGAGTTCAGCTGAATTAGAAAGTCAGTTAGTAGAATCTTTAAATTCTATGGGAACTATAAAACGTTTTGGTTTAGAAAGTTTTGCTAATATCAAAACAGAAACGCGTTTTGTTAGTTTATTGAATGTTGGTTATAAATCTGCATTAAATTCTGTGTTTTCAGGAACTTCAACTACTTTTATTGCTCAGTTATTTACAATAATACTTTTGTGGAGTGGTTCTTATTTTGTAATTGAAAGAGAAATTACACCAGGAGAATTACTTTCTTTTTATGCAATTATTGGATATTTTATGAATCCTGTAGCAAGTTTAATTGGCGCAAACAAGCAAATACAAAATGCTTTAATTGCAGCAGACCGTTTGTTTGAAATTATGGACTTAGAAAGAGAAGAAAATACCGAAAAAGTAGTTCTTAAAAAAGAAAAAATTGATGATATCGAATTTAAAAATGTTGCTTTTAGATATGGAACAAGAGTACAAGTTTTTACAGACTTTAACTTAAAAATTAAAAAAGGAAATATAACTGCAATTGTTGGTGAAAGTGGTTCCGGAAAATCAACTTTAATTTCTTTACTCCAAAACTTATATCCTATACAAAAAGGAGGTATTACTATTGGAGATTTAGATTTAAAATATATTCAGCACGAAAGTTTGCGAGAATTGGTAAGTGTTGTACCTCAAAAAATAGATTTATTTGCTGGAAATGTAATTGACAATATTGCTGTGGGTGATTTCTCGCCAAATATGGAATTGATTATAGATATTTGTAAATCTATTGGTATTTTGGAATTTATAGAAAGTTTACCCAATGGATTTAATACTTATTTAGGAGAAAATGGAGCAACACTCTCTGGAGGGCAAAAACAACGAATCGCTATTGCAAGAGCTTTGTATAAAAAACCAGAAGTGTTGGTTTTAGATGAAGCGACTTCTTCTTTAGATTCTACTTCAGAAAATTATATCCAAAAAGCAATAGAAAGATTACGACAAAACAATAAAACGATTATCATTATCGCTCATAGATTAAGTACCGTAATTAATGCAGATGAAATTGTAGTATTAGAAAAAGGAGAAGTTTTAGAACAAGGAAATCATAAGGAATTATACGCTAAAAAGGGACATTATTATAATTTATGGCAACAACAAATGCCAAATCTCGATAATCAAATGTAAAATTTAGGAACTATAAAACTCAGCACATTGGCAAACTTAAAAAAAAAGCTTGCCAAAGAGCTTAAACTTAGAACTAATATTGAAAATTCAGATAATCAACGAATGACAACAGCCTGCGTACAACACCGTATAAAATTAATTGCTGGTTTTAGCTTATTTAAGAAAGTTCTCGCAGACTTTAAATTAGTGTTTTATTTACTAAATTAGGTGCTTAAAACACGCAACTAATCTTATACAACAACGTTGTGTTTAATTAAAAAAATGACGATATTTTCACAATATTATAATAATAAAAAAGAATTAATTAGCATTTCAATGAATGAAATGAATTTATTAATTACAGATAGTTCTAACAAAAAAATAATAGCAAATCATATTTATGAAAGATTTTATTCTAGGTTTTTAAAAATTTTTGACTACCAAGACAACAATATAAAAGAATATAGAAAAAACAATATAAATGTAATCAGAAATGAGTTTAAAGAAGAATTTAAAAACGGCTTTTTACAGTTAGCATCTTGCTCTCTTCTTATAGAAACTTTTGCAGCATTCCTTACTGGCGAAAATGAAACACCAAACAGAAAATCAACTAATCGTTTTAATGAAGTTTTCATCTACGCTAAAAAGCATAATAATGATTTGAAAATTTTTCATAATACTGATTTCTATCAAAAAATTAGATGCGGTATTTTGCACCAAGGAGAAACCAAAGGAAATTACACAGTGACAAGAGTTGGTGTTGCTTTACTGAAAAAAGACAAAATAGATGCATTTCTTTTTCACAAAAGCCTAAAACACCTACTTTTAAAATATAATCATGAACTAGAAAATTCAAACTGGGACAGTGAAATATGGGATAATTGTAGAAAAAAAATAAGACACATAATTCATAATTCAAAAAACAATGAAAAATAGCATAACATTAATTACTTTAATATTATTAGTTTCATGTACTAATAAAGAGTTTACAAAAAAAGATAAAGAAATAATTGAATCAAATTCTGAAAATCATGTTTTTATGAAATTTTATCCTTTCATGACAGATAATCTTTTTTTAAAACTTAAAGAACATGAATTAAATTCAGGCAAATTAAAAAAAAATGATAAAGGCATAATATATAATTTTGCAAATATTGATTTCCTGATAATAAATAACACAACTAATATTGAATTACTATACGAAAATCAAGAAGAATGTACTGTTCTTTCCTCAAGAAAAAGAATTAATAGACTTAACGATTTAATACAAGAGAAATATGATTTTATTACGCTAAACGAAAACACAAAAGAATACATCTTTGCTAATCAAAAAAAAGTTGTTGTTGTTACTGAAAAATCTCTTTTTAATAAACAAAAAAGAATTAACGAGTGGCAAACTATAAGTATTAAATTTTTTACTCAAAAAAGTTATGAAAAATTGACAAACGAAAGTGATATAAATGTTCAGATTTTAAAATCCATAGAAAAGATTGATGAAAAAAGAAATACCGAAAATGAATCATTCTTAAACGACATATAAAACTAAACACAACACCGTATAAAATTTATGCTATATTTAAAGAAAAATTGAAACACAAAAACAACCAATAAACATTTGTACTAGGCTGAAAATCCTACGGATTTTAAGCCGCACAAATCTTATACAAACCGTTACCCAACATATGGAAAACGGCTACAAATATAGAAATAGAAAACGAAATATTTGGATTGAGTTACTAGATATTCTACATCTTTATCCTCCATAATTGAATTGGAAAGATTTAGAACTAAAAATATTTATTAACTTTAACAATACAATTATGAAAACAAAAATATACATATCAATTATATTAATGATAATATTTTGCAATGCTAAAGCACAAACATTTTGTCATACGCCAAATCATTCAAATAATCAATTTCTAAATAAAATGATGAAGTCTTCTTCACTTAGTAATAATTCATATTGCGTTAAAATTTATATGCACGTAATTAGAAGAACAAATGGAACTGGCGGACAAACAGTAAGTGCAGTAAGTCAAGCATTTCAAATATTAAATGACGACTACAATCCTCATGATATATCTTTTAATTGGGATGGAGTTATTGACTACATAGATAATGATTCATATTATAATTCTCCAGGTATAAATATTTATAATGTAAATAATCATACTGATGGAATTGACATATATTTATATGACGATGATGCTCCCGCAGGTGGTAGAGCAAATGGAGTTGGGGAGTCTTCCGAGTTTTATTTATCTGGTAGTTTTTGGAACTCTCCCTTTTCACCGCTTGTTACAAGCCATGTTATTTCTCATGAAATGGGGCATGTATTATTTTTATGGCATACACATCATGGTACTTTTAATGAAGGAGGAAATGATAACCCTTGTGCAGAATTAGTTAATGGAAGTAATTCAAGTACTTGTGGTGATTACGTTACAGACACTCCAGCAGACCCACATATTCAGTTTAATGTTTCTTATCCAAATTGTCAATGGACAGGAAGTGGAACAGATGCAAACGGAGATAGTTATAATCCTGACGAACAAAATATAATGGCTTATACTCATGTTGATTGTATGGACTACTTTACTCCTCTTCAGGGTTCAAGAGCAAGAAATGCAATAGCAACACTTCCTTTTTTACAGCAAACTGTGGTAAGTTGTTGTGTTGGAGATGATTTGGACTTGTACATTAAAGATTCTTCTGATGATGTTGGTACAGAACCAAACCCTACTACAAATAATATGTGGACAAGTCCAGATATTTGGATTAGAAACAGTAATGACAATGGGTTAACACACCAAAATCCTGAATATAAAAGTAATGGCGAACCTAATTATATTAACGTAAGAGTAAACAATAAAAGTTGTGTTTCTTCATTTGGAAACGAAACTCTTTCA
>JAQRMW010000279.1 GCA_028599075.1 Urechidicola sp.
GTTCTTTTTACATTTAAAGGAATGTGAATATCGTTATAATTATAGAAATAAAAATTTGTATATTAGCACCCTAAAATTAATCAAAGATAACCCTCTTAAGTTATCTTGAACCTATTTTTTTTATCAAAATCTTTCATATTAGTAATTTTATTAAAAAAAGTTAATTAATTTTGCTCAAACAAATTCAATTAACTTAAAATATAATGGTAACTAACAACACAATTTCTAAAACGATTTCGTTAAGCGATTACGGTATTGAGAATGCGGTAATTAAGTACAATTTAAGTTCAGAAAAATTACATGAAATTTGTCTTGAAAAAGGCTTAGGAAAAGAAGCAAGCTCAGGAGCTTTAGCTGTGAATACAGGAGAGTTCACAGGAAGATCTCCAAAAGACAGGTTTATTGTTAAAGATGAATTAACAAAAGATCAAGTTTGGTGGGGAGATATTAACATCCCTTTTGAAGAAGAAGCTTTTGATAAGCTGTATTCAAAAATAACAAAACATCTTTCTGGTAAAGAATTATTTGTGCGTGAGGCATATGCTTGTGCAGATCCAAGGTATCAAATGAACCTAAGAATCATCACAGAATTGCCTTGGGTAAATTTATTTGCTCACAACATGTTTTTACGTCCAACAGAAAAACAATTAGAGAATTTTTCTCCGGAGTGGACAATATTACAAGCACCTAGTTTTATGGCAGTACCTGCTGAAGATGGAACCCGTCAGCATAATTTTGCAGTATTGAGTTTTAAAAAGAAAACTATATTAATTGGTGGTACTGGATATACAGGAGAGGTTAAAAAAGGAATTTTCTCTGCGCTAAATTTCATCCTTCCAGTTTTTAAAGATACCATGCCAATGCACTGTTCTGCCAATGTTGGAGATAACGGAGAAACTGCAATTTTCTTCGGATTATCTGGAACAGGAAAGACAACTTTATCGGCAGATCCAAATAGAAAATTGATTGGAGATGATGAGCATGGTTGGACAAAAGATAATACCATTTTTAATTTTGAAGGCGGATGTTATGCAAAAACCATCAATTTAAAAGAAGAAAGCGAACCAGAAATTTTTGCTGCTATTAAAAAAGGAGCTTTACTAGAAAATGTACTTTTTAAAGAAGGTACAAATGAAGTAGATTTTGATGATGTCTCAATAACACAAAACACACGTGTTAGCTACCCAATTGATTTTATTGAGAATATTCAAACACCATCTATTGGTCAAAATCCAAAGAATATTTTCTTTTTAACTGCTGATGCTTTCGGAGTATTGCCTCCAATTTCTCGTTTGTTGCCAAACCAAGCAGCTTACCATTTCATATCTGGTTATACAGCAAAAGTAGCAGGTACTGAAGCAGGAATTGATGAGCCTGTGCCATCATTTTCAGCATGTTTTGGTGCGCCATTTATGCCATTACATCCAGCAAAATATGCTGAGATGTTAAGTGCTAAAATGAAAGAAGCAGGTGTAAATGTTTGGCTAGTAAATACTGGGTGGACAGGAGGTCCTTATGGTGTTGGAACACGTATGAAATTAAAATATACACGCGCTATGATTAATGCCGCGTTGAATGGCGATTTAGGAGAGTACAATTATGAAGACTATCATGTGCATTCTGTTTTTGGAGTGGCACAACCTAGAACTTGTCCAGGTGTTCCTGATGAAGTTTTGAGCCCAAGAAGATCTTGGAGAGATGATGAGGCCTATTATGAAATGGCCTTTAAATTATCAAATGCATTTAGAAAAAACTTTGATAAGTTTGAAGCCATTGCCAACGAAGAAATTAGACGAGGAGGCCCAGTTAGGTTTTCTAATTAGAAAGATTTGTTTAGAAAATATTTGAAGATTTTTAGACTGAAAAGTTAAATAGTATTGAGAGATAATATTTGTTTATTAGATCTCAATACTATTTTAGGTTATATGCTTTGCGAGATAAAATAATATTCCGCTAAAATTTGTATTTTTACCACTTATTATAATAAAACAAACTACATGAATTACGGAGAAGAATTTAAGAAATTTGCAATAAAAGATCAAGGTATTAATAGTATGTACTATGATAAATTGATTAGTAATGTAACTCCATATATTATGGAAGAGCGTCAATTAAACATCACTCAAATGGATGTTTTTTCGCGTTTAATGATGGATCGAATTATTTTTCTTGGTTCAGCAGTTGATGATTATGTAGCAAATATTATTCAAGCACAATTGTTGTTTTTGGAGAGCACCGATAGTTCAAAAGACATTTCAATTTATATCAATTCACCCGGTGGTGGTGTTTATGCTGGATTGGGAATTTATGATACTATGCAATTCATTAAACCAGATATCGCTACTATTTGTACAGGTATGGCAGCTTCTATGGCAGCTGTATTGATGTGTGCTGGCGCCAAAGGAAAACGTTCTGCTTTACCACATTCTCGTATTATGATTCACCAACCTTTAGGTGGTGCTCAAGGACAAGCGAGTGATATCGAAATTACGGCACGTGAGATTTTAAAATTAAAAGGCGAGCTCTATGATATCATAGCAAAACACTCAGGGCAAACTGTAGATAAAGTTCATGACGATTCTGATCGTGATTACTGGATGAAAGCAGCCGAGGCAAAAGCCTATGGTATGATTGATGAAATTTTAGAGAGAAAATAAATTTAGTTGAATGTGTTTTGTTGTTTGTTGATAGTTAATTTTTTTCAATCAACAATCAACTAAAAACCAACAACAAGGAATAAGATTATGGCTAAAGAAGAAAATTTAGAATGTTCGTTTTGTGGACGTAAAAAGGCAGAAACAGATTTGTTGATTGCTGGTTTGGATGCTCATATTTGTGATAAGTGTATAAAGCAAGCTCACGGAATTGTACTCGAAGAAGTTGCAGATAGTAAATCGAGCAATTTGTCTTCAGAGATTATATTAAAGAAACCTGTAGAAATCAAAGCATTTATCGATCAATATATGATTGGGCAAACCGATGCCAAACGTGTGATGTCTGTTGCCGTTTACAATCACTATAAAAGGTTGTTGCAAAAGAAGACAAAGGACGATGAAGATGAAGTGGAGATAGAAAAGTCTAATATGATTATTGTCGGTGAAACAGGAACAGGGAAAACTTTAATTGCGCGAACTATTGCACGTATGTTAAATGTTCCTTTTGCAATTGTTGATGCGACTGTATTAACAGAAGCAGGTTATGTAGGAGAAGATGTAGAAACCATTTTAACTCGTCTTTTACAAGCTGTAGATTATAATGTAGATAAAGCACAACGCGGAATTGTTTTTATAGATGAGATTGATAAAATTGCTCGCAAAGGTGATAATCCATCAATAACAAGAGATGTTTCTGGAGAGGGAGTGCAGCAAGCATTGTTAAAATTATTAGAAGGAACAATTGTAAATGTTCCGCCGAAAGGAGGAAGAAAACACCCAGATCAAAAATTTGTTGAGGTAGAAACAAAGAACATTTTATTTATTGCGGGTGGTGCTTTTTCTGGAATTGATAAAGTAATTAGCAAAAGATTAAATCAGCAAGCGGTTGGGTATAGCGCTTCGATTAGTACCGATAAAGTAGATGATGAAAACTTATTGCAATATGTGTTGCCATCAGATTTAAAATCTTTCGGATTGATACCGGAGATTATTGGTCGTTTACCAGTATTAACACACATGAATCCTTTGGATGAAGAAACCTTAAGAGCTATTTTAACCGAACCAAAAAACTCTATTGTAAAACAATATATTAAGTTGTTTGAGATGGACGGTATCTCATTAACTTTTGATGAAAAAGCATTACATTTTATTGTTGAAAAAGCAGTAGAATATAAATTAGGTGCCCGTGGACTACGTTCTTTATGTGAAGCAATTTTGACTGACGGGATGTTCGAATTACCGGGAACTGATGTAAAAAAATTACAAGTGACGAAAAAATACGCTGAAGCAAAAGTATCTAAAGCAAAAATAAAACAACTAAAGGCAGTATCTTAAGAATTAACTTACAAAATATTTTCCCCCTTGGGGAAATGTCCGAAGGACAAAGGGGCTCATATGATTTCTAGAAACACCATTGATAAAGTTTTTGAAGCTGCTCGTGTAGAGGAGGTGATTGGTGAATTTGTACAACTCAAAAAAGCAGGTTCTAACTTTAAAGGCTTAAGTCCGTTTTCTGATGAGAAATCTCCTTCTTTTATGGTGTCTCCTGTCAAACAAATCTGGAAAGATTTTTCTTCTGGTAAAGGTGGCAATGCTATTTCGTTTATTATGGAGCACGAACATTATTCGTACCCAGAAGCTATCAGGTTCTTAGCAAAAAAGTACAATATCGAAATTGAGGAAACCGATCAGACCGATGAACAAAAAGAACAGGCAAGTGAGCGAGAGTCTATGTTTTTGGTGTCTGAATATGCACGAGATTATTACCACGATATTTTAGTAAATAACCCTAAAGGGAAAGCCATTGGACTTTCTTATTTTAAGGAGCGTGGTTATACCGATGAGACAATTAAAAGTTTTGAGTTGGGTTATGGTCTAGATGATTGGACAGCTTTTACTGATACGGCTTTAAAAAAAGGATATGATGTAAAATATCTAGAACAAACAGGACTTACTATTGTCAATGAGACACGGAGATTCGATCGTTTTAAAGGTCGTGTTTTGTTTCCTATTCACAGTATGAGTGGTCGTGTTTTAGGGTTTGGTGGGCGTATTTTAACTAACGAGAAGAAAGCAGCGAAATATCTAAATTCACCCGAGAGTGATATCTATCATAAGAGTAAAGTTTTGTACGGAATTTATCATGCAAAACAATCCATTGCAAAAGAAAACAACTGTTTTTTAGTAGAGGGTTATACGGATGTTATTTCATTTTATCAAAATGGAGTTGAGAACGTTGTTGCATCTTCTGGTACGGCTTTGACTCCAGATCAAATTAGGCTGATAAGAAGACTCACGCCAAATATCACAATTTTATTTGATGGAGATGCAGCAGGTATTAGAGCATCACTTCGTGGAATCGATTTGATTTTAGAACAGGGGATGAATGTAAAGGTGTTGACTTTTCCTGATGGTGATGATCCAGATAGTTTTTCTAAACGTGTTTCTTCCGACGAGTTAAAAGCATATCTTGATAAAAATGCGCAAGATTTTATCAACTTTAAAGTGTCTTTGTTGATGGAGGACGCACAGAATGACCCTGTAAAAAAAGCAGGATTGATTAGAGATATTGTGGTGAGTATTTCTAAAATTCCGGATAGGATTCAGAAAGAAGTATATATTCAAGAATGTGCACGTATTATGCAAATTTCTGAAAATGTCCTATTCAGTGAATTGGCTCAAATTTTTAAAAAAGAACAGCGTGACGCTTCAAAAAGACCGCCACAGCAAATGCATCCGGTTGAACCTGTTTTGCAAAAAACACAATCAGTTGAAGAAGTAAATGAGCTGCTAAAATACGAACGCGAAATTATAAAGGTATTATTATTACACGGAAACAAAAAGGTTGATTTCACTGAAATTATAGAAGAAGATAATGTCATAAAAAAGGAAACTTATAACAGTTCAGTAGCTAGAGAAATTTATTTGAATTTACAAGATGATGAAATTGAATTTACCAATGAATTGTTTCAGCAAGTCTATTTTGACATTATCAATCAATTGAATCAAAATGAAGAAATTAATATAGATTCCTTTGTTAATCATACTGATACTCAGGTTGCAACTTTAGTCACCAATATTTTAATGGATGATGAAGAGCATACCTTAAGCAACTGGACTCGTAGAGAAATTCATGTAAAACATAACACAGAGCAAATAATTACAAAAGCAACTACAGATTGTATTCTTAATTTGCGTAGAATTTTAATAAAAGAAAAAATTGAAGATTTAAAAACAGAGATTTCTTCTGACAAAAACAACGATATTATGGAAGTTGTTGTGGATTATACAAGCTTAAATACACTTATTTCTAAAGAGTTAAGTAGAGTATTATAAACCCTCGAAAAGATACAATTTGTATTTTAGGATGTAATTCCCTACATTTGAATTGCTAATATAGTTTTTCCCCACAAGAATTGCTAAAAAAAGAAAATTGTTATGAGTGCACTGAAAAAGTATTCAAGAGTATTAATATTATTTATTAATATTCCCTTTGCGATTACAAATGCTGCAAAACAGCGTCTTCGAAAAAAAGCAAAAATTATTTTAAGTACAATTTAAAATACCCACTACTGGGTATGGTTTTTTGTTGTTGAATTGTTTTATTAGTGAAAACTAATAAGAATTGCTATGAAGAGTATAAAGCATTATTTAAAAGTATTACAAAATTTTTTACGTATTCCTTTTTCTATCAGTAACGGAATAAAACAGCGTATTCGAAAAAAGATGCATATTATTTTGAATGAAGCAGCATCAACTTTTTAATTCATCAGAAATTGTGCATACAGGAATCGGAATCATCTTATGTTGGTTAGCTGTATTCAATCGTTTGTAAATATTAAACACCTCTTGTTTTCTTCCTTCAAAATCAGTAGCTGATTTTTTTTCTGAATCCATTTGCATTGCCCATTCGAGTTCTGGGTAAGAAGCACCAATCTGATCTTCATCTGTTCGGTCATCGCCCCATAAGCCATCGGTTGGTGCTGCCACTAAAATTTCTTTGTTGATGTTTAAATGTGCTGCTAATTCAAAGATTTCGGATTTTAACAAATCAGCAATCGGACTTAAATCTACACCGCCATCACCGTACTTTGTGTAAAAACCAACACCAAAATCTTCAATCTTATTTCCAGTTCCAACAACTAAATAACCATGTAATGCTGCAAAATAATATAAGGATGTCATACGTAACCTTGCACGTGTGTTTGCTAAAGTCATAAAGCGATCATCTTCATTTTCGACAGGAGGGAAAGCTTGGACTAAGCTGTCAAAAACAGGAGTTAAGTTAACTTGCTCATTGGTTACTTTGTTAAAATTATCTTGTAGCCAAGCTATGTGATTGACAGCCCTCGACACTTGATTGTTTTCTTGATGAATAGGCATTTCTAAACACAATAATTCCAATCCTGTTTTAGCGCATAAAGTGGATGTTAGTGCAGAATCGATTCCGCCAGAAATACCAATTACAAACCCTTTAGCATTCGCTTTTTGAGCATAATCTTTTAACCAATTAACAATATGATTTATGACTTTTTCAGAATTCATGGAAAACTATTTAGTATTTTTGTGCGTTGTAATAATCGAATGCAAAGATAAGAATTCTATGAGAAGTATATGGTTGGGTTTGTTGATTTTGATAATGACAATTTCTTGCGAAAATGAAGTAGAAAAATCTATTGATATTTCAAAAATTGAAGTTGATTTTAAAGTCAACCGGTTCGAAGAGGTGTTTTATAATTCTACTGAAGATGACTTGCCAAAGTTAAAAAATGACTATGCTATTTTATTTCCAAAAGAAGTACATGACAGCATTTGGATTGCAAGAATGGAAAATGAAGATGAGTTATATTTATTTCATGAATCTCAAAAAGTATTTGGTAATTTTAAGGAAGAGCAAGTTGAATTAGAACAACTTTTTAAGTATATAAAATATTATAATCCTAGGTTTAAATCTCCAAACATAATCACACATATTTCTGATATAGATTATCAATACCCAGTTATTTATGCTGACTCATTACTTTTTATTTCATTAGACATGTATTTAGGTACAGGCAATATTGTGTATGAGGGATTTCCACAATACTTATCTCAAAAGTATAAAAAGGAACGTTTGGTAGTTGACGTTGCTAATGATATAATTGGACAAAGTTATCCAAAGGTCAATACCAGAATATTTTTGAACAGAATGATTGAAGAAGGCAAGCACATTTATTTATTAGATCGTTTTTTACCTGATGCCTCAGATGATGTTAAAATGGGTTATTCTGAAACAAAACTAACATGGGCACAAGACAATGAAATCAATGTTTGGAAATATTTTATTGAGAATGAATTATTGTATAGTAATGATTCTAATTTAAATAAGCGTTTTATAGATACTTCGCCATTTTCAAAATTTTATCAAGAAGCAGATCAAGATTCACCAGGGAGGATAGGAGTATGGATTGGTTGGCAAATTGTACGCTCGTATATGGAAAATAATGATGTAGATTTGCAACAGTTATTGATAACAAACCCAGAAGATATTTTTAAAAAATCAAAATACAAACCGAAGAAATAATTTGCAATCATTGGTCATAGTTGACCGGGGTTCAATTCAACAATTCAACAGTTACACAATTCAACAATAAAATAATGGCAGTAAAACACACATCAAAAATAGAGTTTACCATAGGTTTAGACGAAAATAAAGTTCCTGAGGAATTGCATTGGAGCGCAGATGATGGTAATATAAAAAATGCAGAAGCAAAAGCAATGTTGATTTCTGTATGGGACAACCAAAAGAAAGATACGTTGAAAGTTGATTTATGGACTAAGGATATGCCTGTTGATGAGATGAAACAATTTTTTCATCAGACTTTAGTATCTATGACAAATACATTCGAAACATCTACGAAAGATGAAAAGATGTCTGCTACTATGCGCGATTTTTGTGATTATTTTGCTGAGAAATTGGAGTTGAAAAAAGAGTAATATTTTTCCCACGAAAGTGGGGAGTCAAGTAAAGCACTCAAAGTAGATTCCCTTTTTCAAGGGAAAGACATTTTTAAATTGTCTTTTATCTTAAAGCGAATCGGTCTTAAATCTTATATCTTTTTTTATTTGTATTCAGAAATCTGATTGATTACCGTACGGTAATCATCAGAACTGTTTACAAAATCTAATTCCGATACATCAATAACCAAGGTGTTTAATCCTTCTTCAGATTTTATAAAAGTAGAATAGCCTGCATGAATTTTATCCAAATATTCTGGTTTTATTTCTTGCTCATAATCTCGCCCACGCTTTTTAATATTGCTCAGTAGTCTGTCTGTATTTTGGTAGAGATACACATATAAATCGGGTTTTGAAATCTCTTTATACATCACATCAAATATTTTTCTATACAAAGCATATTCATCTTTATGTAAGGAAACCTGAGCAAAAATGAGCGATTTAAAAATATAATAATCAGATACTATAAAGTTCTTAAATAAATCGAATTGTGCTAAATCTTCAGAGAGTTGGTTATATCTATCTGCTAAAAAACTCATCTCAAGCGGAAAAGCATAGCGCTCCATGTCCTTATAATACTTGGGCAAAAAAGGATTATCTGCAAAGCGCTCTAATACCAATTTGGCATTGTAGTCATCACCAATCATTTTGGCTAATGATGTTTTTCCAGCTCCAATATTTCCTTCAATAGCGATGTAGTTGTATTTTTCGAAAAGTGAAATAGGTCTAATAATTTCTTCTTCAACTTTTTCTATGGTATTTTTATCATCACAATTTTGAAGACACATTAATATGGTTTGCTTCTCTATAGGGTGTCTAAAATTTGGTGCGATTTCCGTTAACGGAACCATCACAAATTTTCGTCCTAGCATTCTTGGATGGGGAACAATTAAATCAGGAGCAAAAATAATTTCATCCTCAAAAAGTAAAATATCTACATCAATAACTCTAGCATTATATTGCTCATCATTTGTTCTAACTCTCCCTAATTGTTTTTCAATTTCTAGAATCCTGTAAATCAAAGTTTCAGGGTTTAGGTTGGTAGAAACTTCCAAGCAAATATTGTAGAAATCATCACTATCAAAACCCCAAGAAGCAGTTTTGTAAACCGAAGATGTTTTACGTACTGCACCTATTTTTTCGCCAATTAAATTAACAGCTGCTTGTAAGTTTTGTAGCTTATTACCTTGGTTGCTGCCTAGGGACAAATATGTGGTTCTAACTATTTTCATAAAGGAATACAAAGAAAAGAAATGTAGGGTATAAAAGTGTATATTTGTTTCTCTATTTATAAACAATTTAAATTTTTTTAGTGTGAAGTTTTTAAGAAGCCTGTTGGCAAGTTGTCTTAGTATTACAATTGCCTTTTTATTATTTTTTGTGGTTTTAGGTGTGATGATATCTGCCTTGAGTGAGGAGGAAGAAATAGTTGTAAAAAACAATTCGGTTTTAGAAATCACTTTGTCTGATGCTGTAAGGGATTATGTACCACAATCTGATAGTCCGCTTGATGCAATGTTTGCAAAAAATTCATTTCAAATGAGTCAGATTATCAATGCGATTGAAAATGCTAAATATGATGATGACATCAAAGGAATTAGTATTGAGAATTTAGTGGTAAACGCTGGTATTTCACAACTGCAAACTATCAGAAAAAAATTGATTGAGTTTAAAGAGTCTGGAAAATTTGTAACCGCTTATGCTGATTTATACACACAAAAAAATTACTATCTCAGTTCTGTTGCCGATGCTATTTATGTAACTCCGTACGGTAATGTTGAGTTCAGAGGCTTGTCATCAGAGCGTCTATTTTACAAAGATTTTCAAGATAAATATGGTGTAAAAATGGAGGTGATTAGACACGGAAAATACAAAAGTGCGGTTGAAGGATATCTAGACAATAAAATGAGTGAAGCCAATCGCGAGCAAATAACATCATTTTTAAATTCTATTTGGTCAGTATTTTTAGAGGATATTTCTAAAAGCAGAAATATTTCAGTTGCAGAATTAAATAATATAGCTGATAATTTATTGGGAAGGAGTTCAGAATTATCTGTAAAAAATAATTTGTTAGATGCCGCTATTTATAAAGATGAATACAATACAATTTTAAAAGAATTGTCTGATGCTGAAAAAATAAATAAAATTAGTTTAGAAGATTATATCAAGTCGGGTAAAGGGCGTATCAGATCTACATCTACCAACAAAATTGCAGTTCTTTATGCTCAAGGAACCATGTTATATGGTAAGGGAGATGATACTTATATTGGTCAAAAAAGTATGATAAAGGCCATTAGAAAAATTAAAAAGGATAAAAATATAAAGGCAGTTGTACTTCGGGTAAATTCACCTGGAGGTGTTGCTTTAACCGGAGATTTAATTGGTAGAGAGCTAGCCTTGTTAAAAGAAGAAAAACCTTTAGTGGTTTCAATGGGTAATCTAGCTGCCTCTGGTGGATATTGGATTGCTGCAAATGCTGATAAAATTTATGCAGAGCCAACAACCATTACTGGCTCTATTGGAGTTTTTGGAACCATTCCAAATTTTAGCGGATTAGCGAATGATATTGGCATTAATGCAGAGCAGGTTGCTACCAATAGACAATCTACAGGGTATAGTATTTATGAACCTATGTCGTCTGAGTTTTATGAAGAGCGAAAAGAGGGAGTTGAACGAGTTTACACTACTTTTTTACAACGTGTTGCTGATGGTAGAAATATGACAGTTGATGAAGCTGACGCTATTGCACAAGGTAGAGTTTGGACTGGTAAAGAAGCTTTAGAAATAGGATTGGTTGATGAATTAGGAAGTTTGGATGTTGCATTAGAAGGGGCAGCAGCATTGGCAGGATTGGTAGATTATAGAACTACAGATTACCCGAGGTATAAAAAGGATTTACAAGATGCATTTAAGAATTTCCCATTTGTAATGAGTAAAGAAGATTTGTTGAAAATTGAATTGGGAGAAGCGAATTATAGAGCGTATAGTGAGATTCAGCAACTATCAAAAATGGAAGGGATACAAGCATTATTACCCTATGTAATAGATATTAAATAAATAAGACTTAAGACCGTTTCACTTTTAGATATAAGACTTAAGACTAATTTTAATTTTGGGATTATTGACTGGTGGTTCCAGTTTTTTTCTAAAAGAAAAAGTATCGAGAGCAGCATGTTATATAATTCCCCTTATCTATCACCTTTCTCATTCTCGTTTGAAAAGCAAATGATAAAATACATAATACAATAGCGTGTGGATACGATTAAACTGTCTTTCCCGTGAAAACGGGAATCCACAAAGCAAATTACTTTTTAGTATAACTCACAAAGCTATAATCAAACTTATTTTTTTCGTCTGCTTTAAAAAGTTCTCTGTTAGATTCTTTCCAAATATTTTTATCTATTTCAGGAAAAAAAACATCCGCATCAAAAGTGTGGTGTACTTCGGTAATGTCTAATTTATCAGCAATTGAAATTGCTTGTTCATATATTTGAGCCCCACCAATTATAAAAGGAGTCTCATCGTTTTTTGCTACTTCTAATGCTTTTTCTAGCGAATCAACTATGATACAACCTTCAGCTATATAATCTGCATTTCGAGATATAATCACTGTAGTTCTATTAGGCAATGGTTTGCCGATGGACTCAAATGTGTTGCGCCCCATAATGATATGATGTCCCGTTGTTGTTGTTTTAAAACGTTTTAAGTCTGCAGGTAAATGCCAAATTAAATCATTGTTTTTTCCTAGAGCATTGTTGTTGGCTATTGCGGCTATGATTGTGAACATTTCTTGTAGAGATTAATTTAAGTTTGCAGAAATTGGTAGCATATATGTTACATTAACAGGACTCCCATTTATATACCCAGGTTGTGTTAGTCTTGGCATCAAATTAATTACTCTTAAAGCTTCAACTTTTAATAATGGATGAGGAGACCTAATACCAAGAACAATAATATCACCTCCTTTTTCAAATCTTAATTGACAGTATATTTTAATTTTTCCTTTTAAATCAATTTGACTTTTATATGGATCATAATTAAAGTTTTTTACCAAATGCTCTTTTATTTTGATATTTAGACATTTCTTTAATTCAGTAGCATTCTTTGATTTTTCGCAACCTTTATAAATAGGAGTCCTAGAATAACCAATATTTGAGTTACAATTAATAATTGTTTTTCCTTCTGCATAAGAAAGAACTTGTAAACTATATATGTAATTCAATGGGTTTTTGTCTAAAAAAGGTAGTTCTTTTGAAGGGTAATTTTTGAATAGAATGATAAGTTCTTTATCTAACTCTTTTGACCGAGCATTGGTACTTATATTTATTGGATTATTTTTTTTATCTAACTCAAAAAGAATGGATAATCTATCATTAATTGAATTGAGGTTTGATTTCTCTATTAATTCTTCAGTTAGGTTTTTAGAAAAGTAATTAGAGAGCTCGCTGTCAATAGAAGGTTTTGTATACTTATTGAAAAAGCCACTTTTATTATTAAAAACAGGTTTTTTATTTGGGTAAATAGTTATATTAAAACCGTAACTATCATTCCTTAATCTTCTATCAATAGTTCCTAGCTTTTTTATTGTTGGATATGTGCTAAAGACTCTATTAATTTCATCGGTAAGTAAAATAGATGACACCTTAGATTTTGAATCTATCAGTTTTCCAAGGCGATTGACTTTGAAGCTTATATATAAATTTGAAGGGAGGTTAGAATTTTCAGCATCGGCGATATCAAAATTGAAATTTGAATAGAAGTATTTTTTTACATCTGTTACAAAACATTCCTTTATATCTTCGTATTGAACAAAATTTTCACAGTTCTCACAAACTGGCTGTATGTCAATAATTGCTTTTGTGCTACAATTAAAAATATTTCTACCCTTTTTTTTAGAGATTATTTGAAGGGTGTAATTTTTATTTTGCTCAGTTAAATCGATATTTAATTTTTCAAAAGGAAATTTTTCAAAAGCATTAACGATAGCGTCGTTTAATTCTCTATTATAGGTGGTTGTTTTAATATTATACATTTCCATTTCACTATTAAAACTGAAAGACAATAGAATGCTATTTTTATTTTTTGGAAATACTACTTTTGTTAATAAATTTTTAGGAATAGATTTTTTTAAATATAGAGAAAGGTCATTTTTTGGATCAGGTTTAGAATATTTCTCAAAGTTAAAGTCAGGACTAACTTGTGAGAATCCGATTAAAGAAAAACATATTAAAACAATAAATGTACAATATTTCATATAGTAAGTTGTGACATTAAGATTATAAATTAATTTTTTAGTATAACTAAACCGAAACTTTTCCTCGAATCAAAGGATGAGGTTCGTATCCTACCAATTCAAAATCATCAAAAGTAAAGCTAAAAATATCTTTTACATCAGGATTCAATTTCATGGTAGGCAATGGTTTTGGATCGCGAGATAGTTGTAAATCAATTTGTTCTTTGTGGTTGTTATAAATATGTGCATCACCAAAAGTATGGATAAAATCACCATAACCTAAACCACAAACCTGCGTCATCATCATCACTAATAAAGCATACGAAGCAATGTTAAAAGGAACTCCTAAAAATATATCGGCACTGCGTTGGTATAGTTGACAAGATAATTTTCCGTTAGCTACATAAAACTGAAAATAGGCATGACATGGTGGAAGAGCTGCTTTGTTATTGGCAACATTCTCCGCAAACGAAACAGAAGTGTCTGGTAATACACTTGGGTTCCAAGCGGCAACCATCATTCTTCTACTATCAGGATTATTTTTAATTGTATTGACAACTTCAGCAATTTGATCAATTCCGTCGCTATTCCAATTGCGCCATTGATGCCCATAAACAGGACCTAAATCGCCATTTTCATCTGCCCAAGCATCCCAAATTTTTACACCATTTTCTTGAAGGTATTTAATATTGGTATCGCCTTTTAAAAACCACAATAATTCGTGAATGATAGATTTTAAATGTAATTTTTTGGTGGTCACCATCGGGAAACCATCTTCTAAATTAAAACGCATTTGGTAGCCAAAAACACTTTTGGTTCCGGTACCTGTTCTATCTGTTTTCTCTACACCGTTTTCTCTAACGTGCTTTATTAAGTCTAAATATTGTTTCATGTGTCCATCTTCCGTCTTCCCAAAGAGAAGAAATTTTTGTTAGTTGTAAGTAAAAAATTTGATGATAAAAATAAATAAAAAGGCTCGACGTAATTGATATCGAGCCTTGAATAATATTAAAAGTTATTAACGATTATTTATTGTTAATGTTTGATGTCTTGTAGTTCATCAGGATTGTGTTTGTGTTTAAATAGTACAGCAAACAATATAGCAACCACTAAGGCATAAATGGCAAAAGTCATCCATATTCCGTACCAATCTTTTCCTGCATCGGTAGTGAAATATAGGTCAATTATTATTCCACTAACAACACTTCCGAAAATTGCACCAAATCCGTTAGTCATCATCATAAAAAGCCCTTGTGCTGATGAGCGTATTTTAGAGTCGGTAGAAGTTTCGACGAATAGAGAGCCAGAGATATTGAAAAAATCAAATGCCATTCCGTAGACAATTCCAGATAAAATAATCATCCATAGTCCTGTTCCTGGGTCGCCATAAGCAAAAAGAGCAAATCGCAATACCCATGCAACCATACTTATCAACATTACTTTTTTAATTCCATATCGTTTTAAGAAAAATGGAATTGCCAAAATGAATAATGTTTCTGACATTTGAGAAATTGACATTATTAGTGTAGAATATTTAACAACAATAGAATCTTTAAACTCTGCAATATGTTTAAAATCATCTAAGAAAACATCACCATAGGCATTGGTTAATTGTAGAGCTGCACCTAAAAGCATACTAAACATAAAGAACAAGGCCATTTTGTAATTTTTGAATAGTTTAAACGCATCTAAACCAAACATTTCTGTAAATGATTTTTTTTCAGTAGTATCACTTTCTTGAGGGGGACATTTGGGTAAGAAGAAAGAGAAAATTCCTAAGCCAATAGCAACGACACCTGCAATAAGAAATTGGTTTGCAGAGTCTTTATTTCCAGATAAATTTGTTATCCACATGGCAGCTATAAAACCAATAGTACCCCAAACACGAATTGGCGGATAATCTTTAATAACATTTAAACCATTATTCTTTAAAGCATTATATGAGATTGAGTTAGACAAAGCAATTGTTGGCATGTAAAATATCATAGCCAATAATATAATCCAAAAGAAATCAGTTGGGTTGTCTATAGTAGGAACAAGTAGTAGTGTTAATCCTCCTAAAATATGTAAAATGCCGTATAGTTTTTCTGCATTTATCCACCTATCAGCAACAATACCGGCTAAAGTAGGCATAAAAATAGATGCTATTCCCATTGTTGAAAATATAGCACCAAATTCGGCTCCAGACCATTGTTTATTTTGAAACCAATACACACCAACTGTTATTAACCATGAACCCCAAACAAAGAATTGTAAGAAATTCATCAATGTCAACTTAAATTTTACACTCATATTATTTTGTGTTTCGTTTGTTAATTTCGTCTCTGATTTTTGCCGCTAATTCATAGTCTTCATTAGCAATGGCATCTTCTAATTGTTTGTTTAGACTTTCTATAGGTTCTGATGAATACGGAGTTTCATCTACTGTTTCGGCAATTAAATCGCCCAATACTAAATTGTCTTCATCAATATCTTCATCCTTTAATTTTAAATAGACCCCTGCTTTATCTAAAATATTCTCATAAGTAAAAATAGGAGCATCGAATCTAGTGGCAAGTGCAATTCCGTCTGATGTTCTAGTATCGATAATTTCTTCGATACCATCACGCTCACAAATTAAGCTAGAATAAAAAACACCGTCAACCAATTTATGTATGATGACTTGTTTTATGATGATATTAAATCGATCGGCAAAGCTTTTAAATAAATCGTGTGTTAATGGTCTTGGCGGTTTTATTTCTTTTTCTAGTGCTATGGCTATTGATTGCGCTTCAAATGCACCTATAACAATTGGCAATGTTCTGGTGCCATCTACTTCGCTCAACACTAAGGCATACGCACCACTTTGTGTCTGACTATATGAAATTCCTTTTATGTCTAATCTAACTAAACTCAACTCAAATTGATTTTCTGAATAAAATTAATAAAAAAGCTGTCTAATTTAAGACTTATACAAATCTAAATTAGACAGCCCTTCGAGGCACAATTTACTAAAAATTATGCGTTACTCGATTTAAATTTTTTCAGTTTTTCAATTAAGTTAGGAACAACTTCAAAAGCATCACCAACTACACCGTAATCAGCTGCTTTAAAAAATGGTGCCTCAGCATCTGTGTTAATTACTACTTTTACTTTAGATGCATTAACTCCTGCTAAATGTTGTATCGCTCCAGAGATACCCATAGCAATATATAAGTTAGATGAAACTGGCTTTCCTGTTTGTCCAACGTGTTCGCTGTGAGGTCTCCATCCTAAATCAGAAACGGGTTTAGAGCAAGCAGTTGCAGCGCCTAAAACTTCAGCTAATTCTTCTAGCATTCCCCAGTTTTCAGGACCTTTTAATCCACGTCCGCCTGATACCACTATATCAGCATCGGCAATAGTAACTTTGCCAACTGTTTTGTCGATAGACGAAACTGAGATACCGCTCTCTACTAGCGTTGGTGAAAAACTTTCGGTAGTAGCACTTGTTTCATTTTCTACGAGTCCAAAAGAGTTCTTTGCTAAGCCAATTACTTTTATTTGAGTTTTTATTTCTGTGTGATTAAAAGCTTTGCTAGAGAACGCTTTTCGTTTTACAATAAACGGATTTGTGTTGCTAGGTGCTGCAACTACATTCGATGCATATCCTGCATTTAAGTATACAGCAACCATTGGCGCTAAGCTAATTCCGTTTGTGCTAGAATCAATTATTACTACTTCAGAATTTTCTTTTTCTGCGACTTGTTTGATGACATCTGCAACAATTTTAGAATTCAAATTTTGAAATGCATCATTTTTAACTGAAACTATTTTTTCTGCTCCATATGTGTTTAATGCAGAAGTTTCATCTACATTAATAGTTAAAACAATAAGGTTAGTTCCTAATTGTTCTGCAACTTTTTTTCCGTATGATGTTGCTTCAAAAGTAACTTTTTTAAATTTACCTTCCGATGATTCGGCATATACTAATACTGACATATTTATTAAATTTTAGATGATAGATAAAAGACAGTAGATGTCATTTTATTCGTATGTTATTTTTATAGTTATTCGACATTTGATATAAAACTAAATTTTGAAATCAACTTAAATAAGTCTTTTTTCTATAGTCTTAGATCTCAAGTCTATTTTAAATCACTTTTGCTTCATTATGAAGTAAAGAAATCAACTCATCAAGATTATCAGCATCTACCATTTTACAAGCTCCTTTTTGAGCTGGTTTTTCAAAACTAGCCGATGCAGTTGTTGCATCAAAATCAACAGCTTCAACAACTGTTAATGGTTTTTTACGCGCCATCATGATTCCGCGCATATTAGGAATACGCAAATCTTTTTCTTCAACCAATCCTTTTTGTCCTCCTATAATTAAAGGTAAATTAGCAGTTAAGGTTTTTTTACCACCATCAATTTCTCTTTGGATGGTTGCTGTTTCTCCATCAACTTCTAATCCAACACAAGCATTTACAAAATTGTAATCTAAAATAGCAGCAAGCATACTCGGCACCATGCCACCATTATAATCGATAGATTCTTTACCTGCTAATACTAAATCAAACCCTCCATTTTTTACAACTTCGGCTAATTGTTTTGCGGTATAAAAACCATCAGTAGCATCAGTATTAACTCTAATTGCATCATCGGCACCAATAGCCAATGCTTTTCTTAAAGTAGGTTCGGTTGTTGCGTTACCAACATTTACAACAGTCACGGTAGCACCTTGCTTTTCTTTAAACCACATAGCGCGGGTTAACGCAAATTCATCATAAGGATTGATAACAAACTGAACACCGTTGCTGTCGAATTTAGAATCTCCCTCGGTAAAATTTATTTTTGAAGTCGTGTCTGGAACATGACTTATACACACTAAAATTTTCATATGTACTATTTTTAAAATATTTAAATATCATGCAAATTTGCATGGGTACGAATTTAAGACATTTTTTTGAAAAATACTATGCATGCATAGTAAATATTTTTATTCATTATGATTTATAGAATGATTTTTATAATCTACTTAAAAATGTGAAGCGGTATAAGTTAGATTATGAAAATGATGAGTAAAATCTCAAAAATAATTATTGATTGTTCTAGTGTAATTTAAAGCGAAGAAAAAATAAACCAATTCTAATTGCAATAAAATAATTAGTAGAAAACGTTTTAGAAAGCTGTTTTTTAAATTGATTTGACTTTAAATCTCCTAATATTTAAGTATTTTTGCCAACTCAAAATTCGAGTAAATGAAACGAGCATGTTAAAATGTTTATCACTCAAGAGAATGATTGATAGCGAACTGCATGTGACCGTTGAGAAATAATAACTATAAACACATGAAAACAATACAATTTAGAGAGGCTATCTGCGAAGCGATGAGCGAAGAAATGCGCAGAGATGAAGCTGTTTATTTAATAGGTGAAGAAGTTGCTGAATACAACGGTGCTTATAAAGCATCAAAAGGTATGTTAGATGAGTTTGGTGCTAAAAGAGTAATCGATGCTCCTATTGCTGAAGCTGGTTTTACAGGTATTTCAGTGGGTTCTACAATGGGTGGAAATCGCCCTATTGTTGAGTATATGACTTTTAATTTTTCTTTAGTTGCTATTGATCAAATCATTAACAATGCTGCTAAGATTAGACAAATGAGTGGTGGCCAGTTTCCTTGCCCAATTGTGTTTAGAGGGCCAACAGCTTCTGCTGGTCAATTAGGGGCAACACACTCACAAGCATTTGAAAATTGGTTTGCTAACACCCCTGGTTTAAAAGTGGTTGTTCCGTCTAACCCGTATGATGCAAAGGGGCTGTTGAAAGCTGCTATTCGTGATGATGACCCTGTAATTTTTATGGAGTCTGAGCAAATGTATGGTGATAAAGGTGAAGTGCCAGAAGGTGAATATGTTTTACCTATAGGAGTTGCTGATGTAAAAAGAGTGGGTACTGATGTGACCATTGTTTCTTTTGGTAAAATAATTAAAGAAGCTTATAAAGCTGCTGATTCATTAGAGAAAGAAGGTATCTCTGCTGAAATTATAGATCTTAGAACGGTACGCCCTTTAGATTTTGAAGCGATATATGAATCGGTTAAAAAAACAAACCGTTTGGTAATTTTAGAAGAGGCGTGGCCATTTGCATCTGTGTCTTCAGAAATTAGTTTTCAAGTACAAGAAAATGTATTTGATTATTTAGATGCTCCTATTAAAAGGTTAACTACTGCAGATGCTCCAGCACCATTTTCTCCTGTACTTTTAGAGGAGTGGTTGCCGAATGCAAATGATGTTATTAAAGCAGTAAAAGAAGTGATGTACGTACAATAATAGTGTTAAAAAAATAGTTTAAGACCTTTCAGATAGTAAATTTGAAAGGTTTTTTAATTATTATGAAGAAGAGTTTAAGCATCTTATTTTTATTTTTCACCTCTCTAGTTTTTACTCAAACAAAAATTGGAGGTGTCGTTGTTGATGAAAATAATGAATCAGTTCCTTTTGCAACTGTTGTGTTTGTTAACTCTACTACAGGGACAGTTTCTAATGAAAACGGAAAATTTTATCTAGAGTCTGATAGTAACTATACAGAAATTGAAGTTTCTTTTATTGGCTTTGAAAAGAAAAAAGTTGTAGTAAAACGACGTGACTTTAATTTAAAAATCATTTTAAAAGAAGCAGCAGATCAATTAGATGAGGTAGTTATTTATTCTGGTAGGGTTAAAGCCAAAGGGAATCCAGCCATTGCTATTTTAGAAAAAATTTGGGCGCATAAACGTCAAAATGGAATACTTCTTTTTGATCAATATCAATACGAAAAATATGAAAAGTTAGAGTTTGACATGAATAATGTTGACAGCATTACCATGAAGCGTAAGCTTTTTAAAGGAATGGAATTTATCTTTGACAATGTTGATACTTCTCGTATTACGGGTAAAACATACCTGCCAATATTTATTAACGAAGCAGTTTATGAAACGTACGGGAATAATGTTACCAATAAATCAAGAGAAGATTTAATTGCCAATAAAAATTCTGGGTTTGAGTCTAATCAAACGGTAATATCTTATATCAAAGATTTGTATTTAGAATACAATATCTACAATAATTATATCAAGATATTTGACAAGAGCTTTGTGAGTCCTATTTCAAAAACAGGCCCAGTATCCTATAATTATGTGTTAGCAGATAGTGCTTTTATTGATAACAAGTGGTGCTACAATATTGTGTATTATCCAAGGCGAAAAAGCGAGTTGACTTTTAAAGGAGATTTTTGGGTTAACGATTCTACTTTTGCAGTGAAAGAAATCAACATGCAAGCCACAAAAAGTGCCAATATCAACTGGATTAAAGATATTTATATTGAGCAAGAGTTTGATGTATTAAATGACTCAGTCTTTTTGCTAAAGCGCGATTATATGCTGTCCGATTTTAGTCTTGGTAAGAAAGATGAAAAGAAAGGATTGTATGGTCATAGAACTACTATGTATCAAAATTATGCATTTAATATTGACAAAGGAGAAGATTTTTATAAGGATGAAGCAGATAAATATGTTGATAGTATTTACAACAAATCGGATTCATATTGGGATATAAGTCGACAGGAGAAATTAAATGATGATGAACAAGGAATCTACAAAATGTTAGATACCTTAAGTACGGTTCCGAAATTTAAAAGAATTACCAATTGGGTAACAGTTTTAGCATCTGGTTATATCGAATTTCCAAATTTTGATTTTGGACCCATCTATTCAACCATCGGTAAAAACGATGTTGAAGGCTTGCGTTTACGTGTAGGTGGTAGAACCTATTTCGGGCCAAATGACCCTTGGAGGTTACAAGCATATACTGCCTACGGATTTAAAGATAATCAATTTAAATATGGGGCATCAGCCAAATGGTTGGTCGATAAAAAGAGGCGAATTATTTTAAGTGCAGGAAATAGGCGCGACATTGAGCAAATAGGAGTAAGTCTTACAACTACCAATGATGTGTTAGGGCGTAGTTTTGCATCGTCCACATTTTTTACTTCTGGCGATACAGGTAAGCTAACGTCTATTAATTTGTCAAATGCTTTTGTTTCTATGGAGCCTAAAAAGAATTTTGCTTTTCGAGTAGGATCTTCTTATAGGACTTTAAAATCGGCATCACCTACTTTTAATCTCGATTATTATGATGAAGATAGAGTTATACAATCCGAAGTAAAACAATTTACTGTCGACCTTACTTTGCGATTTACTCCAAAGAGGGAAACTATTGGTTATGGTGTAGAGCGATTGGATTTGAATAGCGATTACGCAAGTTTTTATGTCAATTTATCAAAAGGGATCAAAGGGCCATTCGAAAGTGATTTTGACTATACAAGATTACAATTCTACTACCATCAACCATTTTTAGTGGGTGGCTTTGGAAGAACATTTGTAACTTTTGAAGCAGGAAAAATATTTAATGAAGTACCACTTGGGTTATTGAGTATTGTACCTGGAAATCAATCGTATTTCTTGATGCGAAATACGTATAATTTGTTAGATTATTATGATTTTGTAACTGATACCCATCTGTCTTTTAGGATGGAGCATCATTTTAATGGTCGCTTTTTTTCGCATGTCCCCTTATTGCGTAAATTCAATTTAAGAGAAGTTGTTGGATTTAAATCTGTATGGGGTCAAATTTCAGATGAAAATAAATTTATAAATGCTACCGGAGTAGAATATGTTGCTCCAGAAAACATCTATTTTGAATATAGTGCAGGTGTAGCAAATATCTTTAAAGTATTACGGATAGATTTTATTTGGCGCGGTAGTTATCGTGATATGCCAAACGCTAGAAACTTCGGAATTAAAGGCTCCTTTGGATTTTATTTTTAGCTGTAATTTTGTCTAAAACAAAAAAAGTTCTCTAAAGAAATTAAACTTTCTATGAGAACTCTTTAGTTTGTCGGGGTGGCAGGATTAACTTCGTTCATCCTTATGAAGAGTTGTTGCAAATTAAAGTTACACTTTAATTATAAAATAAATTCTTCCGTTTTCTTAAGAAAGTAAACTTTCTACAAAAACTTTACACTTTATTTAGTCGGGGTGGCAGGATTCGAACCTGCGACCTCCTCGTCCCAAACGAGGCGCGATGACCGGGCTACGCTACACCCCGAAAATAAATATCTAATATTAACCCCAATTTTTAAAACTCTTTAAAATTAAGATGTTTTTCTTTGGGCGGAGTTTATGCCGCACTTGATGCGGTACTACACCCCGAATATTTTCGGACTGCAAAGATACAACATAATATCAATTTGCAAAGACTAGATAGCTTATAATTTTATTATTTTTTGATGTAGTAGATTTTTATCATTCTCGGTTAAAATCTCAAGTATAAAAACACCTTGCTGCAATTCTGAAATTGAAATTGTTGAGCTGTAATTTTCAATTTCGATACTTTTTTGCAACACTAAAACACCAGCCATATTGTAGATGTTTATTTTGATTGAACTCTCAATAGTATTGTAGATGGTTAAATAATCTTGAATAGGATTTGGGTAAATCATAATGTCAGATATTAAATCAGAACCATTACAATCTTCGTCAATATTATTATCATTTACTTCGATGCCAGAAGGATTAATTAATGGATTGTTATCATCACAATCTTCAAAAGAGTAATACCCATCACCATCAGAATCAGCATAAAAATAATTTTTCGCAAAGTGAAATGCTTCAACTCCTATTTTCTCACCTAATATTCTTCCAGGAATATCATCTACCGGAGGGTGAATTCCACCCCATATTCTAGATAAGCTACATTGGTCAGATGCATCTCTGTAGGTTGCCCATTGTAAAACTATATTTTCACTTGGTCCATCTTCAAAAACTAAAAACTCATTTTGGTTAGCATCGAAAGTTCCCATACCACCTGGAAAAAATTCATCTCCAGTTAATAATGTCATGACTTCAGCTGCTGCTCTAGAAAAAGTAGAATGACCAGAAACAAAACCTGCAAATGGTGGAGTTACAAATGAAGGGCGTTGATATGGCATCCAATTTTCAGCAAGAATCCAATCGACACCTGCAACATCATTTTCAGGATCAATGATAAATTCAGGGCCTTTCCATGCATATAATTTTATTTTTCCAACATACTCATTATTTGTTCCTGCCAATACATCTCCTTCTTCAATCACTTCAATGTAATTTGGAATTAGTGGTATTCCATGTGGATGATAATTGTCTAAGTTAGGATTAGAACTTTGCCCTTTATCTGCCATATATCGGATTGCAGAAATAGGTCTTATATAATCGTAGTAGCCTTTAATTCCCCAAGAGGTTATTGCAACATCATGTACGGTACCTGCCATTAAAAGATAAGATTTTACATCCCATTCTAAATCTGATAAGACCTCACCTTGGCCATTAAACTTTTTTTCTAAATCAGGATGGTCATTTACATAATTTAGTAATGTAAACCAATGTCCTGGTGGAGTTTCAGAATCCGGGCCATCTGCCCAAAATTCGGCTAAAACCCTACCGTAATCTCCTCTAGGCACCATTTGTGGTGTGTATGGATTTCCCGTTGAAGGGTTAATTTCTCTACCAATGCTAGCATCTCCACCATTTTCAAAATCATAGAAATTTTTATATTCTTCAAAATTTGTTGGGAAGCTTTGAATGTTTCCGATAGATGCTGGTGAAATATCTATCATAGTCTCATCTGCTGGGTCTAGATGGGCAGACCAAACTGATACCATTGCAAATCCCCATTTATAAGGATCATCTAACCCGAACACAGTTTCATCATTTTGAATATACCATGGATTTCCTGGGTCGTCATATACCCAATAGTCAAAACCATCTACTGTGTTGATGGTTGCATCTTCCTCTTTTAAAGAAAAAGGAATTACCTGCCCCCATTCTGGGCTTAAAAAATCAGGTGTATTTAAAGGGATAGGATTACCACTTTGGTCGATATATACTTCTAAAGTTAATGGTTGCCATCTGTTAGGGTCTACAATAGTTGGATTGCCTGGAGCATCAATAATTAAGGATGGATTTATAGGTTCATAAGAAATATTGCCGTAATCATTTTGTTCATTAGCTCCATCTTGTAATCCAAATTGTATTAGTTGTTCGGCAATGTAATTTCCCAAAGCAGCAGGTGAACCTGTAGAGTAATCAATTGATGTAATGGATTCATCATAATTTAATTCTGACATTAATTCACTACACAATTGTCTTAAGTAAGCTGCATTTGGAGAATTTTGAAACCGATGATTTAATAAACGTACGGTAGCATAACTGATAGCTTCATTTTGAGCTTCTTCTATATTAGTTGGACTTGAAATTCCATCAAAATTACAAGAGTAATTCCCTAGAGTATTTCCAATAAAAAAGGGTTGTGCTTCGTCTTCATAAATTGCCCAAGCATCATACATAGCAACAGAAATATGAAATAAATTTCTGGCATGGATAGTAGGTCTAGCAAAATCTTTTCTAATAGATTCTAATAATAAGTCATTCCATTGACGCGCAACAGAATGTTGGCTAAAAGAATTGAATGACAGAAAAGTAAGAGTGAATAAGAGTAGTAGTTTTTTCATTTAGTCCGAGTTGATTTCGATGTAAAGATAATTCAATATTTGTTTGAAATCAAGAACTATTTTTACGACTAAGCATTTTTATTATGAAAGCTTATAAATACATTGTAAAAATTTATAAACATATAGATGTAAAGAAACCGAATTCATTTATTTTTGTAGAGTTAAAAAAGTAAAATTATGTCAGATACAATTGAAAGAATAAAATGCCTTATTGTTGGTTCAGGACCTGCGGGATATACCGCTGCCATTTATGCTGCACGTGCAGATTTAAAACCTGTAATGTATACCGGAATGCAAATGGGAGGACAGTTGACAACGACTACCGAAGTTGATAATTATCCTGGATATCCAAAGGGAACAGACGGAACTGCTATGATGGATGATTTTAAAAATCAAGCCGAACGTTTTGGAACCGAAGTGCGTTTTGGCATGGTTACTAAAGTTAATTTTAGTAATGAAGTTGGAGGCATCCATAAAGTCACGGTTGATGAGTCAAAAGAGATTGAGGCAGAAACAGTCATTATTTCTACAGGAGCAACGGCTAAATATTTAGGTTTAGAGAGTGAGCAACGTTTGATTGGTGGTGGAGTTTCAGCTTGTGCCACTTGTGATGGTTTCTTTTATAAAGGACAAGATGTGATTGTAGTTGGGGCAGGAGATACTGCTGCTGAAGAAGCAACTTATCTTGCAAATATTTGTAAATCGGTTACGATGTTGGTTCGTAGAGATGAAATGCGTGCCTCGAAAGCGATGCAACATAGAGTTAAAAAAACAGAAAATATAAAAGTTTTATTTAATACCGAACTGGATGAGGTAATTGGTGATAATGTTGTTGATGCTGTTAGAGTTGTAAATAATCAAACTCAAGAAAAGCATGAAATTTCTGTAACTGGAGTTTTTATTGCTATTGGTCATAAACCAAATACCGAGTTGTTTAAAGGGGTATTGGATATGAACGAAACAGGGTATTTAATTACCAAAGGAAAATCTACCAAAACTAATTTACCAGGAGTTTTTGCAGCAGGAGATGTACAAGATCATGAATATCGTCAAGCAGTTACTGCTGCTGGTACAGGTTGTATGGCTGCTTTAGATTCTGAAAGATATTTAGGAGCATTGCTTTAAAAAAGCAAATTGCTATTTCAGGATTTTTATAACTAACTAAATTATTATGATTAATAACATATTTAAAGATGTAACTATACCCAATCAATTTCAAATTGAAAAACTAATCAACCAAGAGTTATATTTGGTTAATGGTGATTTGAGATCATGGTCTGGAGAAACTTCTCCAGTTAATTCTGCAATATTTATTGAGAATTCTGAAGGGAATTTAGAGCGAAAAGTAATAGGTTCTGTTCCATCTATGGCAGAAGAAAATGCACTTGAAGCATTAGATGCTGCGTACGATGCCTATGATAAAGGTAGAGGCGAATGGCCAACTATGAAAGTTGAGGAGCGTATCAAATGTATTGAAGAATTTGCCAAAATGATGGTAGGTACGCGTGATGAAGTGGTAAAATGTATGATGTGGGAAATAGGAAAAACCTATACTGATTCTTGTAAAGAATTTGACAGGACTATTGAATATATTGCTGACACAATTCAGGATTTAAAAGAAATGGATCGGAAGCATTCTAACCTGCAATTGCACAGTGGGGTTTATGCACAAGTACGACGTGGCCCATTAGGAGTAGTTTTGTGCATGGGGCCTTATAATTATCCATTAAACGAAACTTTTTGTTTGTTAATTCCAGCTTTAATTTGTGGAAATACAACGGTTTTTAAACCAGCTAAATATGGTATTTTATTACTATCACCTTTATTAGAAGCATTTCAAAAATGCTTCCCAAAAGGAGTCGTGAATTTAATTTATGGTCGTGGTCGCGTATTGGCAGCACCAATTATGAAAACTGGTAAGGTTGATGTTTTGGCGTTGATTGGTAATAGTAAATCAGCAAATGCATTACAACATTTACACCCAAAGCAAAACAGACTTCGACTGGTTTTGGGTTTAGAAGCTAAAAATCCAGGGATTGTATTGCCAGATTGTGATATCGATTTAGCAGTGCAAGAATGTGTTTTAGGATCTTTATCTTTTAACGGACAAAGGTGTACTGCTTTAAAAATATTGTTTGTTCATAAAGATATTGTTGATGAATTTAACAAGAAGTTTGTTGAACAAGTTTCAAAACTAAAATATGGGTTGCCATGGGATGATAACGTTTCTTTAACTCCATTACCAGAACCTGATAAACCGTCATACATCAAAGAATTGGTAGAAGATGCAGTTGCTAATGGTGCAAAAGTATTGAATGAAAATGGAGGCGAATCGATAGATAGCTTTACATTTCCTGCTGTGGTTTATCCAGCAAATGAAAATATGAGAGTTTTTCATGAAGAACAGTTTGGACCAATTGTTCCGATAGTTCCTTATGGTGATATTGAAGACGCTTTAAACTATGTTTCTGAATCTAATTACGGACAGCAAGTGAGTTTGTTTAGCAATTCTGCTGATAGCTTAGCACCCTTAATTGATATGATGGTAAATCAAGTATGCCGTGTAAATATCAATGCGCAATGCCAACGTGGACCAGATGTTTTTCCTTTTGTGGGGCGCAAAGATTCGGCAGTAAGTACTTTAAGTGTGCATGATGCCATCCGTTCTTTTTCTATCAGAACTTTGGTTGCATTTAAAGGAAATAATTTAAACAAAAAAGTGCTCAACACTTTACTAGATACAAAACAATCTAATTTTGTAAATACACATTATATATTGTAGGGTTTTTGTATTTGATAGAGAAGAATTCTTAACAAATTTTAACACAATTAGATGTCGCTTTTTATGACTTTTGTAGTGGATATTAAAAGATGCTTTTAGAACAAAGATTTTGTTATCTTAGAAAATTATAAAATGCGTGTCATTAATAGTTTAAAATAATTCAATATTAAAGAAAGATATTTAAGATATTGCGACTAGATGCTTAGACGATTCACAATCGTTTAAAATTGAGTTCAAACCCAAAAAGTAAAATAGAATGAAAAATGTAGTTTTCGGAATTTTAACCTTCCTGTTTGCTGTTAATTTAAACGCACAAATTCATGACCCTGTTTCTTTCACCACTACGGTTGAGAAAATTTCGGATTCAGATTTTTATTTAGTGGTAACTGCTAATATTGATAAAGGATGGCATTTATACTCGCAAAATGTACCAGAAGATGGACCGATTGCTACAGCTTTTAACTTTAAAAGTGATAGTAATGAATTTCAATTAGTTGGTCAGACTGCAGAAGGAAAAGGCCATACTTCGTTTGACAAGACGTTTGGAATGGAGATCAAATATTTTGAAAATACCGCTACATTTAAACAACACATTCGTTTATTAACCAGTAATAAAATTGACATTGTTGGTGAGATAGAATACATGGTTTGTGATGACACACAATGTTTACCGCCAACCTATAAAGACCTTAATTTTTCAGTTCAAGGAGCTGCAGGGGCGCTATTGTCAGTTGCTGAAATTGAAAAAATCAGTCAAGAAAAAAAAACATCAGTAGAAAAAAAAAGTGAAGTAAAGACTGAGGCTAAGAGTAAGAAAGAGAAAAAATCAAAAGAGGATAAGAAAGGACTATGGACACTTTTTATCCTAAGTTTCTTTGCGGGTTTTGCAGCTTTATTAACGCCATGTGTTTTTCCTATGATTCCGATGACCGTGAGTTTCTTTACCAAACAAAGTAAGAACAAGGTAGTCGGAATTAGAAACGCTATCATATTTGGATTATCAATCATAGTTTTATATGTTTTATTAGGTGTGGTAGTCACCAAAATATTTGGTGCAGATTCACTCAATGCATTGGCAACAAATGTTTGGTTTAACTTAATTTTCTTTGCCTTATTAATTGTTTTTGCAGTGTCCTTTTTAGGTGCATTTGAAATCACATTACCAAGTTCTTGGGGAACAAAAGTTGACAATCAAGCCGATAAAGGAGGTATGATAGGTATCTTTTTTATGGCATTAGCATTGGCAATCGTTTCTTTTTCATGTACCGGGCCAATTGTAGGCACAGCCTTAGTTGCAGCAGCAGCACAAGGAGGTATAGCACCAATAATAAGTATGTTTGGATTCTCTCTAGCGATTGCATTACCATTTACATTATTTGCAGCTTTCCCTGGGTGGTTGAACTCGTTGCCAAAATCAGGTGGATGGTTAAATACAGTAAAAGTTGTTTTAGGATTTTTAGAATTAGCATTGGCATTCAAATTCCTTTCTAATGCTGATTTAGTGTTAGAATTACATTGGTTAGAACGCGAAGTATTTATTGCTATTTGGATTGCAGTATTTGGAGCCTTAGCATTATACCTTTTCGGAAAAATACAATTACCACACGATTCTCCCTTGACACATATTTCAGTAGGTAGATTAGGTTTAGGTTTAGTAGTAATGTCATTTACAATTTATATGATTCCGGGTCTTTGGGGAGCTCCACTTAATTTAATAAGCGCATTCCCACCACCACAACATTATGCCGAATCGCCATATGGAGTTGGGTATGCTAAACTCGGTGGAGGAAGAACATCTCATGCAGATATTCCCGAAGGAGCACATTTATTGGCTCCTCACGATATCTTATCTTTTGATGATTATGAAACAGGATTGGCATATGCAAAAAAAGTTAATAAACCTGTGATGATTGATTTTACAGGTAAGGCATGTGTGAATTGTAGAAAGATGGAACAGAACGTTTGGCCAAAAGATAAAGTGCTTAGTATACTTAAAAACGATGTGATTTTAATATCCTTATTTGTTGATGATAAACGTCCACTTGATGAAGGTGATGTTGTAGATTCAAAACTTAATCCTGGAAAAAAATTGCGTTATATTGGGCAAAAATGGAGTGAATTACAAGCCATTAAATACGGTACTAATGCACAACCTTATTATGTGTTGATGGATCACAGTGAAGAAAACTTATTAGACCCAGTTGGGTACACACCAGATGTTGATGAATATTTAGAGTGGTTAAATGAAGGGCTTGCTAATTTTGAAAAGCATTAATATTCAGCATCAAGAATTTCGTCAATCAATAATTTAAGTTCGGTATAATCTACATCATTATGCTCTGAATATGTTTTAATGAATGCGTAAAGGTCTTCCTTTTTAATTACGCCTGATTTAATTTCTTCAGTAGCATTTACTAATAATATTCCAAGTTTATCCTCAATATATTCTCCCCATACTGCAGCAAAATCAGTGTAATTTTTAATAAAATATAGTGTTGATGGAGCTTTTAAATCTTGTTGAAAATAGTAAAATATAGTAAAAGGCTCATCTTCAATTAAAGTGCTAGTATCTAATTTATCAAAATACAGATTTACCAAATCATTGTTTACATCGCGTTCATACGAATTAGACTCTATAAGGTATTCAGCAATAAAATCAATGTCAGTTTTACTCTTATCTTCTAATATTGAGAGGTACGTGCCAATAATAACGTCATCAGGTTCTTCAAAATCCTCGATACATGCTATGAGATATTCTGATAGGAGGTTCTCATCCATATCTCCAGCATCAATTTTTTTCTTTAGTTTATATGATAATGCAGATGTTGGGTCAATCACCCTTTTGCCGAATCCTAAAAGTTCTTGAGCATCCAACGCGCTAGAATATCTTTTTATGACTTCACCTTTACTGTTTAAAAACAGCAAAGTAGGGTAGGCATCAATACCATATTCTAAGTCAAAATCTATCCCAACTTCAGACTCCATATCAATTTGTAGTGAAATAAATTGCTCATTAAAATAGTTGCCAACTTCTAAATCTGGAAACGTATTTGCACTCATCCATTTGCATGGGCCACACCAATCTGCATACGCATCAACAAAAATAATTTTGTTTTCTTTTGCTGCCATTTCTTTTGCTTCTTCTAAAGACTTGTCTTTAAAATCAATTCCTGATATGGCATTTGAAATAGTAGGGCTTAGAAACAGCGCTACAAAAAGCAGCTGAAAAATAGTTTTCATACGATAAGATTTTAGTTGTAGTGAATTAGTAACGTATGTAAATTGCTTTATGTTGTTTTGGCTTTAAAATTTTCATTCACAAAACTTTAACATCCGTTTTAACTTTGATTAACAGAAAATTAACGGACAACACTTTTTATTAGTTTTAATATTGTTGAACTAAAAAACATTCAAAAAACTAACAATTATGAACCGAGCAAGTAAAATGTTTATCAAACAAGTTGATAACAGTAGCGAACAGCATGTGACCTTAAAAAGCAATATACAAGAACACATGAAAACAATTACAAAAGTGATTGGCTATCCATTGATGGTCGCAGCATTATTCTTTTATTCAGAATCAGCACATTGCCAAACTGTAACAACTCCTAGAAGTGCGAGTCCCGCCTCAGAAATATCCCAAACAATTGGCTTATCAGAAATTACCGTAAACTATTCTAGACCCAAATTAGTATCGAGGGCTGGAGTTGATCGTAGTGGGCAAATATGGGGGCAATTAGTGCCTTACGGATTTACTACCAACTTTTTAGGCACAGAAATGCCTTGGCGTGCAGGAGCAAATGAAAATACAATCGTTACTTTTTCTGATGATGTAAAAATTGAAGGAAAAGATTTAGCAGCAGGTAAATATAGTTTGCATAGGAATTGTTTGAAGACGGTAAAGTAACTCTTATCTTTTCTTCAAATACAACTTCTTGGGGAAGCTTTTACTATAAAGAAAGTGAAGATATTCTAAGAGTTGATGTCATGAGTAAAGCAACTTCTAAAACAAATGTATTGACCTATGATTTTGTTGATTTTGGAAAAGACTATACCGTGCTTTCTTTAAAGTGGGATGAAAAAGAAATTCCGATGAAAATAGAATTAGCAACA
>JAQRMW010000028.1 GCA_028599075.1 Urechidicola sp.
TACATGTGAAATCTATTTTAAAAAAACTGTCCCTTTCTTCAAGGGTCGAAGTGGCAGTCATGGTAACGAAAAAAGGCTATTGTAAATAAAATGGACGATTACCAAAAACTCGTAGCACAAGTTTTTAAAAAGTTTTTGTCCCTGAAAGAATTGGACATATCTTTTTATAAAATCTCTGAATAGTTTTTATTTAATCCTAATATTTATCATTTTAAAAGCTAAATTACTACATATATAACGCAATAATATTATTTATATGAGTTTTATTTTTTAAATAAATATTGACTTTTTAATTTTATATGGTATAAATATGTTAATTATTTTAAAAATATGGAGTTAAGTATGGAAAATAAAAAACAAAAATTTGAAAGATTAGCCAATGCACGAGTCAATAAAGCTTTAAAGCAACTGGATTTAATTTCTAATTTATCCAATAAAAATGCTTATGATTATTCAGAAAATGAAGTAAATCAAATTATTGTCGTATTAGACAAAAAAGTCAAAGAATTAAAAACCAAGTTTTTACAAGGTTTAAGTAATAAGCAATTTAAACTTTAGGAGGTAACAAGTATGAGCGCTTCATTTGCATTAAACAGAGATACTGATAACGCTGACCAGAATGTAGTCAGCGCACCACAACAAGACACCAGTAATAATACAGATCAAAATTTAGATGAAACACTATCTAAAAAAATTGCCCTGTCCTTACTTCACGCTGTAAGTGGTGAAGATGTGTTAGAGGTTTTAAAAGGGCACAAAGACTTATTTGACAATCCAGACAATTGGCAGTTTAATGCAAAATGGAAAACAGCAGGAAATCAACAAAGCAACCCAGTTGGTGCGTTTACTGAATTAGTGATTAATAGTATGGATGCGTGTTTAATTAAAAAAGCAAAGCAATCGGGCATTGAAGATTTGCGTGGTGATGACGTACCACAATCTATGCAAGAGGCTGTTGGGAGGTTTTATCCAGATATAAATGAAGGAAAAATACAAAATTTAGACAAAGGACATCAAAATAAAATTGCTGATGAATCTATATTTATTGGCATTAAACGGGCATTGGGCAGCAAAAAATATCCGACTTATACTATTGTTGATTTTGGTGAGGGGCAAAAACCAGAAGATTTTAAAGATACTTTTGTGTCAGTTGAAGACAGTAAGAATAACAAAGAAGGCATTCCTTTTGTGCAAGGTAAATTCCATATGGGCTCTACAGGAGTTTTCCGTTTTTTAACACAAGGCGACTTTAAAAAAGGTCGCTGCAAGCTAATCATATCCAAACATTTTGACAGTGATAAATGGGCTTGGACATTAGCTAGGCTTAGAGAAGCTAAAAAAGACAATAAAAATGAATCCATGCCTATAGTCGAATACTTTAGTCCTGACAAAAACAGTGTTCCTTATTTTTATGCTGAGAGTATTCAAGCATTAGCACACAAAGGCATTGAAAGTGAAGCATTAACAGAACTAAATGCACAAAAAGCGGGAGTAATTAAACAAGGTACTATTGTTAAATTATATGAGTTTGCTATGGGTGATAGTGAGTTTAGAAAACCTGTAGGGGGTCTAGATAATGCTTTAACTATCAGTTTAATGCGTTGTGCTTTACCAATTAGAACTTATGAGCTTGACGCCCCCGTTTCTAACCATGCCAACTTGACTAAATTAGAAAAATTAGGTGTTCATAAAAGAACATCTTTTTCAGGTGCTATTCATTATTTATATGAGAATAAAACAGAATTAGTAGAAGGTTTTCCAATTGCTATACAAAATATTGGTAGTCCAATATTAGGCACAATAAATGTTAACGTGTATGCGGTTGCAAAAGAAAAAGATGGAAAGATTGAAGTGCTAAAAGATTTTCTTAAAAAACAAAATAAACGCATTTTTTATACCATTAACGGGCAAGTGCATGCTACTGAGAATAAGAGCGTCATTAATAGCAAACTTCAGCTTGGCATTTTAGAAGATCATTTAATTATTGAAGTAGTTTGTGACAATATTGATAAATCACAAAAACATGAAATATTTCTAACTGATAGAGAAAGGATGTCAGACACGGAAATATCTAACATTTTAAAAAAAACTGTTAGAAAGGCATTAAACAAGAATAAAAAACTCAAGGAATTAGCTCGTATTCTTAATCTAAGGAAGGCGAAAGAATATAGCGAAACTGATGAGAGTGCTAAGCTGGTTATACAAGATATGGTTAATCAAAATCCTGAGATTGGGCATTTGTTTGGTGCAGGACAGGATGTTAAAGTAATACATGCGCCAAAACCTGTTTTACCAAATTACCAAGGTGAGCTGTTCCCCACGATTTTTGAATGCCAAAGAAATGGTATAGTAAAAATTCCAATTAATTCGTCTAAAAGAGTTCTGATTAAAACCGATGTTGTTAATGATTATTTGAGTCGTTTAAAAGATACTGGTAGTTTTGATTACGACAATAAAAATATTAGTATTTCAAATACTAATTTAAAAAATGGCGAATTTACTATAACAGTTAACCCTTGGGATAATGCGAAAATTGGCGATCAACAAACTTGTGTATTTAGTTTTTCAGATTGTCAGAATGTGGAGCCATTATCTTGTTCAATTGATATGATAATTGTTGAGGCTAAAAATAATCCACAACCGACACCACCCTCACCAAAAGAACCAAAAATAAAAACACCTGATATTCACTTAGTAAAGAAGGAAGATCAAGATTTTAGCGATGAGTCTGGAGCCAAGGTAATTGAAGGGCAAGAGGGTATCACTATTTATGTTAATCGTAACAATAAATATTTAGAATCTATTCTTGAAAGAGAACCAGAAGATAGAAAGCAATATTATGAAACAGCATTTAAAAATGCAGTTGGTATACAAACATTTGCCTTATACAATGAGCTTAAAGGCAACGAAGATAATAATTACGAACAAGCCTCTATTGCAATTGCGATGAGTATGATTGCAGTTATCAAAGAAACAGGTAGGGAAATTTGTAAATATTGAATAAAAGAAATGGACGATTATCAAAAATTAGTAGACGCAGCACTAACAACCGTGGGTGAAGTACTGCCGTGGGATTTAGAAGAAGAGATTGAACAAAATCCTGATGTGATAGTATTAGACGTTCGTGAAC
>JAQRMW010000280.1 GCA_028599075.1 Urechidicola sp.
AACGGTTTGTGTATGAAGCGTTGGGCATTTCAAAGCACTTCATTTTCAGTTTACCGTAATGTTTGTCCATATCTACAATCTCGCATAACCACTTGTTGCCCAATGATTTATACACTTTGTTGTACCCCGTTTTTCTTCTTCTTACAACTATTAAAATCTTTAAAATGTATCCAAAGTAAATAAAATAGTGTCAGAATGATAGTTAGCCATATTACAATTGTGTCAAAGGAGAAAAAGCTAACTAATTTAAATTCAGCTAAAAAGGAAGCCCTCCATTTTATTAAGAGCAATATTATAAGTAAAAAAGGAAATCCGATTGTATAAACTCGGTGCACAATATTTCCAAAAATCGGATATTGATTTAAATATGCTTTTCCTTCCCTAAAAATATTGAACTCCTTTAATTTAAAACTCAATCTTTTTTCAATATGGTGTAAATACGAATATTGTCTTTCGATTAAAAGGTTTATTTGAAAATACTTAATCACAATACTCAATAAGCTAAACAATAAGAAACTATTAATTAATTTCAAATTGCCAAATTCTTCTATTCCAATTTTATTTTTAATAATTTCTTTCGAAATAATTTCAAAATCTGTTGGAAGCATTGAATTGAAAAAAACAAGAGAAAGTAAAATAACGGAGTACATAAAATATTTATCACGCTGTTTAAGATATTGCCTTAAATACGAAAAACTATCTTTGTAATGGTCGTAATATATTTCAAGTTCTTTTTCCATTTATGTTAAGCTTCATCAAGTGCTTTTATTATAGCTTCTTTTGTAAAACTATAAGCCCAAGAAGCTCCTGAACCATAAATCTCATCTGGAGAATCGTTTGTAGAATTTAATTTAATAGCAACCAATTTATTTTTATTTGTCTTACTTCTTGCAATTTCAAAATTCTGCCAATTTTTATATCCAATTTCAACAGAATCTTTATGTTTCTTATTGGCTTCTTTTCCTATTAACACAAGAGTGTAGGTAGCCTGATTTATTTTCTTTGTTAATTCCCCTTTCACGGTTGGAATATTCCAACTTTGAATTTCACTCGGAGTAATGTTATTAAATGAAAATTCAAAATCAGAATTAGCATCCCAAGCATCTAATAGGTTACGATAATGTCTGTCGTTTTCGTAGTCAAAACAGATTATTACTTTTTTCTTTGCCATAATTACTTTTTTTATTTGTTTTCGTTTTTTTATTTTCCGCTCTTTCTTCTATTGTCCTCTCTACATAACATTTGGCAGTTATCGAAACTTGTTTTTCCTCCTTCGTGCCAAGGTGTAATGTGGTCAGCCTCCATTTCCTCAATCTCAAAATGTTCTTTACATTCTACGCAAATACCTTTTTGTCTTTCGTAAGATTCACGTTTTTGATTTGGGCTAAATGCTCTAATATTCAAATGCTTTTCTTTGCGAGTTAAAATATAAGTATAAATTCCTTTTTTACTTCCAACATCTTCGTCTTCCATTAATTCGGCAATTTCTATTTCGAGTTTCTTTGAGTCAAATTTTTCTTTTTTATATTCGTTGTATAGAAATCCCCAATCTACTCCTTTCATTTCTCTGCGATACTTTGGAAAAACAATCTTTACCCAACTAATAACCGCTTGAAAATAAAGCCAAATTTCGTTTGAATTTGGTTCGTGTTGATTTTTCGCCATATAACCATTAATGTCATTATTGCTAATCCATTTTATGGTTGTTTCTAAATATTCTTGTCTTATTGCTGAACCATTTAAGTAATCACTACCTAAACCATAAGCGGGACAATTACTTTTGCTAAAATGCCTTTTTGCATCTGAAACCCAAGAACCTGAATAAACTGCATTTCTCAATTCTTGGTCTGTTAGTTTTTCTCCTGCAATGTTGATTGTCTCAAACCATTCTAACTTTTCACTATCTGAACCTGTACACAGGTAAACCATTAATTTATAGTTTAAAATCTGTTCTTTTTCGTCTTTTTGCAGATTGTGAAAATAGCGACTGTTAAAGGCAAAATCGCCTTCTACATATTGACAAATTGAAATAGTTCTTTGTTGTCCGTCAATAACCTCAAAGTTTCCATCTTCTTGAACTGCCCAATACATTACATTTAAAGGAAAATCTTTTGAAATTGTATCAATTACTGCGTCTCTTTGTTTTTCTTTATAGATAAATTCTCTCTGGTAAGGTGGACGAATATCTAATTTGCCGTCAAATCCAATTACTCCACCTTCTTCATTATCTTCATAACCATTCGTTAATTCTCGGACAGTAATTTCTTTTAGTTCTATATTCATATTTTTTTGTTCTTAATGATTATTCTTGCATAAGTTTCCCTGCCATTTACTGAAAATCTTTTGCCATAATTTGAGTTATCTTCTACATATCTATCAAGTCCGACAATTTCAAATTGAGAAGGATTGTACTTGCCTAAAAACGTAATTGGAACACCCATTTTGTCTTTGTAATCCATTGGAATTTCTGCAACTTTACTGACGTTTATTGCATCATAATCATCATATGTTGGATATTCTTCTTCGTTGTAAGTTTTGTAAAGAATTAAATCTTCATCACGTTTGGAAATGTCGAGATTAGTAAACCAACAAATATTTCCTAAACTTCTCCATTTTTGTCCTTCATCATCTTCCCAATATCTTGTTTCTCTTGGTTCATAATGTTCAGGTACTTGAAAAGCCATATCTCCATTTTTGTAACCTAACCAAACTTTATCTTCTTTAAAATGCTGAAAAACGTCTTTGTAAGTAATTGCATTTTGACTCCCAATAATTAAAAACTTTTTATCAAATTCAATTAGTTGAGCTATATATTCACGAAATAATGAAAAAGGCGGATTTGTAACTACAATATCAGCTTGTTTTAAAAGTTCTATACTCTCTTTACTTCTGAAATCACCATTACCTTTTAAATTTTTAATTCCTATTTCTTCGGGGTCAGGTTCAAAATTCCCGTTTTTATCTCCGTCATATTCTAAGTAAATGGCTTGTTCTTTGTCGTTTTGACTAAACAAATCCATATCTTGATTTTTATAACAAGTGGCAATTAGTTTTTTTAATCCCAACTTTTCAAAATTATAGGAAAAAAAATGAAAGAAATTACTTACTCTTGGGTCATCACAGTTACAATAAACTACTTTGCCTTTAAAGTGTTTTTTGTAGTGTTTTAATTCTTTCTCAATATCCGAAAGTTGAGTATAAAATTCATCTTCTTTCGCTTTTGAAGCATTGTGAAAATTATTATTTAGTGCCTTTTTTGTCATTTTGTTCTGTTTCCTTTTATATCGTAAATCTAAAATCTTTAGTCTCGTTTTGCTCTATTATGTCAGTTTTCTTAAATGGGGTACAACGGTTGGTATATGCTTAGTGCTGGGTAAAAATATAATAATTTTCGGCTTAGCACTTAGCCAAATTTTTAATTTTATTCTTCCGATATTAACGCAAAATTGAAAATTTTGCGGACTTC
>JAQRMW010000281.1 GCA_028599075.1 Urechidicola sp.
CAGTGAAAGTATAATACATCAAAATTTCAAATCCAATGTATAATATAATTCCTATTCCAAAGATGAATATAAGTAGGATTAATAATCTTTTTCTCAATTTTTTCATTAATGTATGCCAACGTATGGCAATATGAAAATGTTGGGCATTTTAAAACACCAAACTTTCAATTTACTATACCATTTATTTATTGTTAAAATACTCATATTTAGCACTATATACCCAATTTTTTATATTGCGTGTTGTAAAACGTTAATTTTTAATCAACTTAAATGATTTGTCATCAATAATGATAAAGTAAATACCTTTATCTAGCCTTTCAACATATATTAATTCATCCTCAATAACACCACTACTAACTTGTTGCCCCGTAATATTATATATTTTATAGTTTTTTCCGTTAGTACCTTCTTTCGAATCTATATGAACTCTATATGTTACAGGATTAGGGTAAATTCTATACTTATTTGATGTTGTAATAGAATTAACTGAAAGAACAGCTTCAAAATAGGCATCCAAATATTCCAGCCTATTTTCTATCCAGTTTTGAGTATATGTTAAACTTTGATAGTCAAATGAATAATTTGAATAAACTAATGATTCTCTTTCATAAATTTTATTGTCTTGTAAAAAAATATACTGCTGTGTAATAGAATTGGATAAAGACACGGTACTAAAAATATAATTTCTGTAATCAAACCATTTATTCGCAATGTTAGCAAATGTGTTGCTTGGATTTTCATTTATTACTCTACTCATAAATCCGTTAGTCAAAATATCGTTAGTAATATTTTCATTTGTTCCATTCCAAATTGTTCCAAAACAACCATCCAAATCCCAAGGAACGTAAAAGTATGGTTCGTTAACTTTGTATTTTCCCAAATAAATATTTTTTCCAGTATTATCAGTTGCACGAATTAAGTTAAGGAATAAGAAATAGTCTATAAAATTATCTTCAACAAATTCAGACCAAATATTAGTTGCAAAGTCTGATTCTGAGGAATTCATCACAAAATCAGTAAATTGATATAGATTATTCCAATCGGTTATCTCATCTTCATCAGGGTATTCAAATTCATAGCCACTCCATACTCTGTTGCTATTATTGTAAGAAGGTAAACTAGTAAAAGTTGAAGCTCCCCAAGAATACCCTTTGTATAATTCACCTCTCATATTACCATTAAACTTTTTAAGTTTTAGCTGCTTTCGGTCAACTTGCTCTGAGAGATTATATATCCCGTTATATTGTCCATTCAAAAACATTTCAACATACATAACATCAGCACCAGATTTAGCATTTGGCTCATCTTCAATATGATATGGAGCGTACATTTGTTTCCAAAGTTTATTGGCAGTATAACTTCTTATCCTTAGAGGTTCATTATATAAAGCATCTAAAATCCAATCATCATCTTCTCGTAATTCTCCGAATTGCACATCTCTATTTTCATCGCCTGTTTCGTCTTCCCAAAACTCTATGTCGTAAGTTTTTTTAGGATAACTTTGAGAGCTGCCACCTCTTAATTCTATCCCAATATTTGAGCTTACTGTTTGTTCATCATCATTGTAAACTAAATTAGCTAATACTTTTGGTTCGTCAACAATGGTGTTGTCTGTGTTAATTAGAACAATGGGTAGTTGTGTAAAATAAAGCGTGTACTGAATTGAAGAGTTTGTATCTTCGACTAAATATGAATTTGTATATTCTAGGCTGTTAGGTATAGAAATAAAACTATAGTTGTTTTGACCTAAGTTGATAACTACCTCATTATAGTTACTTATATCGCTATAGTCATTAATATTTTGAATTCTTGAGATAATTATTGAGTGGATTTCATCTATTCCAAATTTATTTTCAGCCACATTAATGGTTAAAATCTGTGAGCTACAGATAGTTGAATAGACAAGGCTTAATAGTAATAAATTTATTTTCATTTTTCTATTTTTTAGGACTGGTCATAATGTTTTACAACGTCTCGGCTATGGTTAGTACGGGAATAAATATAATTGAATTTCCGATTAAGCACTTAGCCAAAACTTTTTATTTTGTTTTATCTTTTTTCTTCATAAAGCCAAATCAAAAGATTTGGCGGACTTGGTTAAAAGCTCTAAACTTTGAGTTAAGCGCCAAAACCCGTATTAACTATAGCCATTGTTAGGTGCTGGCTTTTTTAAGTTCTCTCATATTTTCTGGTACTTTTAAGTCTTTTTTAAAGTTAACAATATTAGAATAGCTTCTGTATTTACTGTAAAGTGTTTTTAATGTTAAAAAATTAAGTATAAAAAGAATAATGGATAGTATTGAGCTAAATATTACATTTCCTTTTAATTCTTTAAATAGCGTAATTGAATTATCGAAATTCCAATTTGATTGATAGAAAATATATAGAATACCAACAAACATAAGTATTAGTAAAATTGAGAATTCAATCCAAGTTTTTCTTCTCCATTCACGAACCTTAATAGAATACCAATTATCTCTTAATATTTCTCTGTTTCTATTTTGTTCTTCTAAAAGTCTATTCTCTAAATGAGTTTCTTTATTATCTTTTTCTTTTAAAATAGTATCAATATTTTTAGACTTTTCTTTAAATTCATTTTTGGTCTTTTCAAGCTCGTCTGTCCTTATTGATATACTCTTAAATATTTTTTCTAATTTTTCTATTCTAGATTCTTCAATTTGTTTTTGTTTCTTAGCTTCTTCTTCTAATCTTCTTACGAATTCAGTTTTATCATCTATTGCTAATTGATTTAATTCTTCAATGTTCTTTAATTGATTATTTGTAATCCTTGTTGCAACTCGAATAACATCTGTATCACTAATTTCTTCTTTGGCGTATTTATGAATATTGTCGTCTAATTCACGAATAATTTGTGATTTAGGTAAATTCTTATTTAATGTAGAAGATATTACTGAGGTTAATCCTATATCAGCTAAATCATCACTTTTTATTGATTCATTTACTTGTGGATTACTTAACCAAAGTATATTTAATAAGTCACCTGCCTTTATAGTTTCAGGTTGATAACCATTTTTTAAAAAAATTGAATCGCCTTGAACGGAAGCGGAATTATTAACAAACCAAGCATTTACCTTGTCAAAATCTTTAATTCTTTTTTTACGTTGTTTAGTAATGTATAAAATAGCTGTTGAATCGTGAAGAGCTGATTTTTCACTTCTTCTAACTTTTTTAAAAATTTGATATACTTCTGTGAATTTAGCCTCTTTTTTTAATTTATCAGTACTGTGCAGTACATTGATTTTGAAGTCATTTATAGTTTGTTCTAAATTATCAGCAATTCTTTCCAGGTCTGTTTTATTGATCTTTCTTCTATCACACGCATTATAAACATCTTCTTGATTTACCTTTTTTTGTAAAAAAGATTTATCGAAATAATCAGCTTTTGCTTGCAATAAATTTTTTGTTTCTTCAATTGTATCAATTAGTATTCTTATTTTAAAATCTTGCTGTTTTGCAATTTTTATTAGTGTTCTGCACGTGTGAGTTGATTCGGGGGTGTTTAAGTCAATTAAACCAACTATAAAATTTGTGTCTAATAGTAATATGATTTCTCTTTTTGCGCCTTCCGAATTATATTCAATATAACCAGCTATAATTGAACCAATGTAAATGCTTTTTATACGTTCATAAATTTGTGGTATTTTTTTGAAAAAGTCTACAAATTGAGCTTCTGCAGTATAGTTTTGGCCGTTAGATTCCTTACTATGAGAAATGTATTTTGATAACGTAAATTTATTCTTTTCAATAAATTTAAAAATTGATTCGCTGTTCTTTATTTTTAATTCCGAAGTTTCACAAAAATTGTTGAATAATTCCTCTAATTCTGTGATTTCTGTTGTTTGTAGGTCTACAATGTCATCATAGTCGGTAAATGAGTATTGATTTATGCTAAAAGCTCCGTCTTTATATAAAATAAAATGTTTTGTTTCTTCTGTATTTATTTCTTTACAAATTTCTTCAAGAATTTTCTTCAAAACAGGGATGGGAAAGTCAATTTGATATAGTTCGTCACTTGCTTTCTTTATCTCTAAAAGGCTTTCTCCTTTAAAAACACCTTCTTTGTTCATTTTAGAAAGTGTTCGCTTAATCAAAGGAATAAAAATGTCTATTGGTCCTTTAGCGATAGTTCCTGTATTTCTTATGTGTGATAAAAGACTATATGTTATTGCTCTTTCTTTATTCATTCAGTTTGTTGTAGTTTTTTTTTGCGCTTGCACCTAACGGTTTATGTAAGCGTAGTTGTGGATCTCAAAGCACTTACCTTTCAATTTAACACTAAACTTTGTACAAAAATACAAACTTTAAATAAAGCACAAAACCCGCAATTACGTTTACATTT
>JAQRMW010000282.1 GCA_028599075.1 Urechidicola sp.
GGAAAATCCTCGCACTCAAAACCGCACTATTCTTATACATAAACGTTACCCACAAGCTGAAAAACAGCCGCACAAAAGCAAAGAGTGCTATCGCACACATTGCTTTTTTCCCACCACTGACTAATAATGCTAATTATAGTCTGTTGTTTAAGCTGAATACTAAAGTTAGCTTTGCATACTTTAATTAGCAATGGATTCAAAACAAAACATACTAATAAAATTTGGAGAAAGAGTTAGAGAAATCCGAAAGGAAAAAGGTCTTTCTCAAGAAGAATTAGCCCATAAAGCTGATTTACATAGAACTTATATTGGTATGATTGAAAGAGCGGAAAAGAATATTACTATACTCAATATTGAAAAAATTGCTAATGCTTTAGAAGTAAGTATTAAAGATTTATTCAATGAATTACAAAATAAACAAAACTTTCAATAGAAATCTCGGGTTTCAAGTTTCATATAATGAAATTTTGGAATCTGTTAATAGCCTAAATTTATTTTTAGAAACTTTACCACCAAATCTATACCGTAGTATAGATTTTAAGACTACAGGAGCTTTAATTGGAGCTGTATTTTGTACTAAATTAGTAGAAAATATTCAAGATTCAGTAGTTAATCCAATTGAAAAAGGTCATCCAGATATTATACCTACTTCTGGTTTAGGTTCGTCAGAAGAAATCTTAAGAAATTATCCTGAAGGTCTAGAAATTAAAGGCACAATAGGGAATTTGAAAACTGGCTCAAATTTAAGGGCTGGAGAAGTTAGAATTTCAAAAATAAGTGGTATTACTTGGCAAGCACATCATCGTGAGGTTAATTATTTACTTGGCATAATTTGGGACTTTGTTAATGATAAAAATGGATTTAATTTCCCTGCAATAACTGGCGCTTTCTTTTCAGATACATTAACACCTGACGATTGGGGTGAAATATCTGGAACAACTGGAAGAAATACTAAAGTTACAGGAATGCGTAAAAGTGGTAAAATCAAAATGGGTGAAGGTTGGATTCTACTTTATGACAACAAACAACACGTTGACAGATATTCAAAATTACTAAACATCGATATTGGAGAACAAGGTAGCTTGTTCGGGAACTAAAACATCAGACCTATAATAAATCATTTCTTTATTTACTTTACCAGCTACGCCTTTTAAATCAACTAAAGGTTTAAAAGGTAAGTAGTCACCTTCTTTACCTTCACAAAATATAACTTCACCTTTTCTATTTAATGCCCATTCCGCTAATTTATTATAGTCCAGAAATTTACTGCTATGTCTATAACCTAAACCCGCTTCACCCTTATAAGGTGGGTCAATAAACCAAGTAGCTTTTATATCTGGTGCATTTGAATAATCATCATTTAATATTTGCCAATGTTTAACTTTATGCAAATTTTGAGACATAATTCTCTTACTTATTTCCCAATTTCGTTCAAGAACAGCGGTAACTTTAATAGTTTTAAAATGAAAAGCCATTTTAGTTGCTGCGTGAATGATATGAAGAAAATCTGAACTTTTTTCACCAATTTTTAATTCAGGTAGATTTAATATTTCTTGTTCAGTAGCTTCATTAATTAACCAATCCCAAATTTTGTAAACTTTTTCGTCTTTTTCAATTAATATTACATTTTTCTTCCAGTTATCTTTATATGCAGAGTATGCAGCAGCACCAGCAAATGGTTCTACTATCGTATCGCATTGAGGAGTAGGATAATATTTTGATATTTGTTTTTTTCTTCCGTAATAGTAAAACATATTTCGCTAATTATAGTATGCAAATCTAATGACATTTTTTGGATTAAACAAATGGATAAGTAAAATTCCCTTGCTAATTTCAAGCACATTTGCTTTTCTCGTACCTCAAAAACCAAAAGAGCTTTCAAGCCAACGCTGAATGACAAACTGAACGAAAAAAGCCAGTGGGTAACAACGTATATAAAAAATAGCGGTTTAAGTGCTTAATTCAAAGTCATTTTTATAAATTTAAGGTCTGTGTCAATCCGAAAAGTTAGTACATTAAATCCGCTACTTTTCATATACAAGACCGTTGGCAGTAAGTTAAAAAAAACCGAATAACTATGAAAATACTTTACAAATCATTGATTCTTATTTTCGTTTCATTTTCAATCTTAAGTTGTAACCAAGTAAAAAAAGAACCAAGAAAAGAAATTAAACTCGAAGTTTTCTTGAATGACTTTTTTGACCAAAATCCAAAATGGAATCAAAATGACATTATCAAAAAAGAGGTAAATGAAAAATTCAATCAAGAAATAAAAACTAAAATAGAAAACGGAATTCTTAATGATTTTCCACTTGAATTGGGAGCAATAAACGAATACAAAAAAGGGAAATATGCAGCAATATTCAACTCTCATTATTCTAAAAGCGACGACATTAGCTATGGAAATATTTTATACAACACAAAATTTGACGTAATTGGTTTAATTACGGCTGATCAAGTTAAAATCTTACAAGAAGATAAAGCTTACTTGATAAAAGGACAGTTCAAAAAGTTTTTAAAAGGCGACTTTAAAAATTATGTCAACGGAATGGTTTATACACCAATGGTTGAAATCTCTCAAGATATTATAAGTAAGAGAAAAGAAGTAAGTATAGGAATAATTTTAATGGAAATAACTGAAATTACTGAAACAAAAAAATTATAAAACCAACTGCCAACACCGTGTATAATTCATTGCTAGTACAAGCTTGCTTACGAAAATCCTCGCGGATTTTCTATTCGGTTTGTATTTGCTAAATTAGTTGCTGAAACACGCAACGAAATCATACACAAACACGTTCTACGCAATTTGAAAAAACAACGATGAAACTAAACAACAAAATAATTTGGATTACAGGAAACGAATTTGAAAACGGGACAGTTTTAAAAGAATTAGACCTTCAAAGTGTTTATAATCATATACAAGCAACTGTTTATTATAAAGATGGAATATCAGAAATCAACAGCCATTTTAATCCTTCTGACTATATTGACAAAGGCTACGTTTGCAACTTCTATGCTACACAATTTGGACTAACCTTTGCTTTTATAAAATTCACTAATGGCGACCCAATTGATTTATCTTATGCACATTTGGAACGCTCTAAAATTTTGAATTATGAGGAAAATTCAGCATCTGATTTAAAAGTTGTTAAAAAAGAAGAAAGCAAACATTCCCGAAAGAATTTTGGTAGAAAAGCATTTGCAGGTGCAAGTGTTTTAATAAGTGCAGTGGCTGACCAATTTGTAAGTGTAAATACACATCAAGTAAATGGAGTTGAATACAAGTTATATTATCAAAGTAAATTCGGAGAAAAAGAATGTTTAACGTTTTATGCTTCCGACGAATACAAAAATGATGTGACTTTATTTCTAAATACTTATTATAAAAAAGATTTACCAGAAGAAGCGAAAAAACCAATTGAGGAAGAGAAAAGTAATTGTTTTATTGCAACAGCTTGTTATCGAGATATGTTTAGTGAAGAAGTCATTTTTTTTAGATGGTATAGAGATAATAAACTTGACAAAAATGTCATCGGAAAACTATTCATAAAAACGTATTATAAAATAAGCCCTTCGTTTTATAATTTACTTTTTAATAATCCTATATTATCAAAAAAAGTAAAATTTGTTTTAGATAAAATCTATCTGCGATTAAAATAAAAATCATTAGTGTCCGATAAACATTTTTAAAAGAGGGATTTCCATGGTTGGATTTCCCTCTTTTTTATATATCTTAATTTTCACAACAAAAACAGATATATGAACAAAAGTACACACTTTA
>JAQRMW010000283.1 GCA_028599075.1 Urechidicola sp.
GCACAAGTTCTTTTTACATTTAAAGGAATGTGAATATCGTTATAATTATAGAAATAAAAATTTGTATATTAGCACCCTAAAATTAATCAAAGATAACCCTCTTAAGTTATCTTGAACCAAGATAACTTAATCTAATAATACATCTAAAATATCATAGTATTGTTTTGTGATATAGATACCATTATGACCTGCAAAATTTATAACTGTTATATCAATTTTTTTAGGATATAAGTTTTTTAAAGGTATAGCATTCTTTTCAGGGTCAATTAAAAAATCCCTACTGCCATAATATATCTTAATTGGACTAGAAACATTTTTTAGAAATTCATAAGTCGGAATTTTATAATTCACCATCCATTTTGGAAAAGGAGCAATGTTAGAAATCGATTCGTCCCAGGCATAATAAGGAGCTTCTAATATCAACAATTTAGGATTGTTTTGAGATGCAACATAGGATGCAAACCCCGAGCCAAGAGAAAACCCTAAAACTATGATATCGCTTTCGTCATACTTAGATTTTGCAAAGTCATACACTTTTTGGGCATCATTGTATATTTGAGATTCTTCAGAATAAAAGCCATCACTTTTTCCATAGCCACGATAATCTACCATCAATAAATCATAGTTGTTATTGGTATATAAAGATGCTCTTAAGCCCCATTCATGCAGAGCACCAGCATTTCCATGAAAATATAATATCAACCCCTTTGCAGAATCTTTTGCCTTAAACAGCAAGGAATTTAACTTTATATCTTGCGTAACTTCAATATCGTATTCTTCAAATTTTGTATCGAACTGATATTGATAATCTTTGGCAAGTGTTTTTGGTTGAAAGAAAAATTTCTCTTGATTTAAATACACATAAAAATATCCTGATAAGCGCCTAATACAGCAACAATAATTACAAATCGTAAAAACAATTTTAGAACCCTCTTTAGTAGTTTTTTATAGCTCATAATTATTTATTGTTCAATTAAAACAAATTAGAAACTTTCTGCTATTCCAGCAAAAATTGCTATAAATATAATGACTACATAAAACAAAATAAAAATCAAGGTAAACACACCTATAAATTTGTAATGTGATTTTAAATTTTTGAAACTGTCTTCTAATAAGTGATTGTCATTTTGTTTAAAAGCCTTGTTAATTTTATTTGAAAATTGAAATAGGTAGTATACAGGAAAAAAATAAATAGCTGACATTAGTAGATAAATCCCCCCTATTAAACTTGAAGATGACATCAATGAATTATCAAAACCTGGCATTGAATTTGGCATTGCGCTAACAAATAGGGCAGCAATAATCATAAGCCCTATCATGACAAACCCAACAATTGATAAGAATTTCGCCCACTTTCCAGTTTCTTTTAAAAATGAGATTGAGTTAATAGATAGTGATGTGTTTTCGAAAGATTCAAATGAACTGTTTGTTGTTGTTTCCATAAATTGATAAAATTTGTTTAGTTATAGTTTGTTAATATGCTTTTCTAATTTTTAAGAAGTGACTCGATATGGTTGATAATGTTTTTGTGGGATTTATTAAAATCAAACCACATAATTTCTGCGTCTTTTTTAAACCAAGTTACTTGTCTTTTTGCAAAGCGACGGGTATTCTTTTTAATTTCTGAAATGGCAAAATCTAAGTCACAATTACCATCTAAATAAGAAAATAATTCACGGTAGCCAACAGTTTGTAAAGCGTTTAATTCTTTGTATTGATGTAGTGATTTTACTTCTTCTAACAATCCGTTTTCTAGCATAATATCTACACGCATATTGATACGATTATACATTAACTCCCTATCTGCATTTAACCCAATTTTGATAGCTTTAAAATTTCTTGGTTCTTTTGGTTTATTTTTAAAATAAGAGTAGGGCTTGCCTGTTCCAATACAAATTTCTAATGCTCTCATTAATCTATGAGGATTGTCAATTGCAATAGATTCATAACTTTCCAAATCCAATTTCTTTAGTTTGTCTTGCAATGAATTCAAACCTTTTTCAGCAAGTTCTGAATTCAGTTGTTTTCTAATACTCAGATTAACATCAGGGAAATAATCCAATCCATTTAAAACAGCATCAACATATAAACCACTGCCACCAACCATAATTATGATGTCATTATTTTTAAATAATTCATCTAATTGATTTAAGGCATCACGTTCAAATTGACCGACATTATAATCATCGTGAATTGATCTGTTTTGAATAAAATAATGAGAAGTCGATTTTAATTCATCATCCGAAGGTACCGCAGTACCAATTTCCATTTCTTTGAAAAACTGTCTAGAATCAGAAGAAATTATTGGAGCAGAATATTGTTGTGCTAATTGTATACTCAATGCAGTTTTACCGATAGCAGTTGCACCAACAATACTTATTAAATATTTATGCTTCATCGTAAGAATTCAAATCGTTACCACATTCAAAACAGTATTTTGCATCATCGATATGATTGGTAGCATTACAAGCTGAGCATGCTTGTGAATTGGTATTCACATTATCTATTGTAACTTCTTTTACATATTCAGCACTCACAATTCCTGTTGGTATGGCAATAATTCCATAACCTAAAATCATAATCATCGAAGCTATTAATTGCCCTAATGGTGTGCCTGGGGCTATATCACCATAACCTACAGTAGTTAATGTAACAATTGCCCAATAAATAGATCTAGGGATACTTGTAAACCCACTACCGCTACTTCCTTCAACCAAATACATAATGGTTCCTAAAATTGAACACAAAATTACTACAGCAAACAAAAACACAAAGATTTTAGCTCTACTTGCCATTAAGGCTTTTGATAATTTATCTGAGGCACCTAGATAACGAACTAACTTTAAAACCCTAAAAACTCGTAATAATCTCAGGGCACGAATAGCAACTAAAAAGTGAGATCCTCCAATAAGAAGGGATAAGTATTTTGGTATGGTAGATAATAAGTCTATAATGCCAAAAAAACTAAAAATATAAACTTTTGGTTTTTTAATAGAGATGATTCTGGCTATATACTCGATGGTAAAAAGAATCGTAATTATCCATTCTGCAATATTCAAAATTTTGTGGTACTTCTGATCAATTTCTGAAACACTTTCTAGCATCACCACCAAAATACTGACCAGAATTGCAATTATTAATGCAATATCAAAAAACTTACCTGCAGGTGTATTTGCTCCATATATAATTTCATGAAGTTTATATTTCCATTTAGGAAAAGGTTTTTTTTGCTTTGGCATTTTTTACAGACGCTTTAGAACAATAGGTTCATTTTGAATGATAATCATTTGTTTAAATAATTCTTTTAAGTAAGCATATTCATTACTGTAAAAATAGGGATTATCTAGAATAAATTTAAAACTCAAACTGATTTTTTGATTTTTTATAGTTGTATTAAACATAAAATAACCCTTCTTGTTTGGCAATGCCATACTTTTATTTTTTGGCATTGTCTCTACTTCATAGCCTTCAGGGATCATCATAGTTAAAGCAAAATCAGATTTCCAAGGGTGTCCAAAATCTACAGGGTATTGACGCGTGTCTAATTTAAACGGATTTTCTTCTAAGCGATCAAAGATAAAAGGGTAGAGGTAGTATTTATCTCCTATAGTACCTTCCCCTTCAATAATTAAATCAAACTCTTCTATTAGTGGTTTTTCAATATCATTGAGGTTCGTATTTTTATAAGATATAATTTCTAATTCATCATTAATATCTTCTATGTATTCGATATATTTATCTTCTTTTTTTGTTTTAATTACATTGCGTTTGTTAATAGCATCATAGCCATAGTGACTCACTCTCATTTTTCCTTCCACTACACCTTCATCATCTAAAGTAAGCATCATAGTGGTTTTTTCTTGAGTTATAGAAATAGGTATTATAGTTTCCCAATAACTTCCATTTTTAAAATCCATGACTCTAGCATCACCATTTAGGCATCTGTACGGTAAAACACCAAAAGGCAAATTTTTATCAGTTGCATCTAAGAAATAGGTTTTACCACCTACTTTTATTTTTGCAATGATATAGTTAAAGTCTGTGATTACAGGATGAATTTTTGTAGGTGTTCCATTACCTCTAGTTGATAATAATACCATTTCAGCATCTATACCGCTAGCATCTAATGCGTTTATTAAGGATATATTCACTTCTCCAACAGAACCAACCTTATTTTTAAATGCTCTTTTTACATTCATATCAGAGAAAATTTTATAATCCTCATTCCATGAATAATGATTTCGAATAAAATAATATACTTTTTTAGCCCGTTCTAAAATATCTCTTTCAGATAATATTTCATCAGAAATTATCTTTTTAAAATAGTCTTTACGCATCAATTGCCCACCAATATCTTTATCACGTTTATAGTCTTTGTCAACAGATTTCCAGGTAGATGTGTACTTTGTAATTTCCCCAGAGAAGCTTTGGTATTTTGACATTTCAAATTTAATTCTAGATTTAAAATTTTTAGCGGAAGTCATATAATCTTCTTCGATAAATGCTGGAATATCTTTCATCGTGTAAGTTAGGTCTTCACAATCAGAATAACCGACAACACCTGGAATTGAAAAGCATTTCTTTTTTATTACAGCTGTGTTTTCGTTTAGCCTTAATGAACCTATAATACTTCTGTTATAAACAAAATTTCCCGGAATAGATGCCTTAAAGGTACTTTCTACTTTAGGAATTTCTTCTTGAAAATCCCATCCAGTAAAATTGTGAAAAAATGGTGATTCGATTGTGTACATATATTCGATTACTGTACCATCTTTGATATTTGGTAGGGTAAAAGAAACTTTTCTTACTCTGTCAGATACTTCAGTTTCAAAGATATCTTTCTTATTTATCTTCATACTTTTCATGGCAATGTTATGAGAAAGACCTTTAATATTTCTTAATTTCTCAATTGCTCTTTCTCCTTTGTATAAGTAAACCTCAATAGTAGCATTGTCATACCCATCATTATTAAAAATTTTTACTTTTTTATATACTGTAGTTCTAATAATATAACGTGAGTTTGTAACAGAAAAATCTGTATAACCATGTTCATAGAGCACCACTGCATTAGCGGTAGTGTCTTTCTCATAAGTAGTCATTTCTAATTCTGACTGAGTTATTTTTCCAAATTCATAATCGTCATTTTTCTTTTGGCTGTATGCTTGAAAGCAGATAAAAATGAGTAGGAGTGTGGTTGCAATTTTTTTCATAAAAATTTTGGTTAATTTGATAAGCGATTTAAAATAATAGGTTCGTTTTGTAAAAAAATAATTTGGTTAATAAAATCTTTTAAGGCTTGATATTCTTCACTATAAAATACTGTTGCGTCAATCGAATATTTAAAATTCATACTTATTTTATTATTTTTAAAACTTGATGAATATGTCATTTCACCTTTATTATTTGACAATAGAATGTTTTTATCTAATGGCATTGATTCTAGTTTGTAATTTTCTGGAATATTGATTGTTATAATAAATTCATTTTTTTTTGTAAAACCAAAATCTACAGGATACAAACGTGATTTTAATTTAAAAGGGTTCTCTTTTAGATTGCTAAAAAAGAAAGGGTTTAAAATAATTTTATCTCCAATAGTGTCGTCATTCTCAATTGTAATTTCAAATTCTTCGGTAAATGGTTTTTCTTTATTTTCTACGTTTTTCTGATTATAATTA
>JAQRMW010000284.1 GCA_028599075.1 Urechidicola sp.
TCAAATACACTAGAGTGTTCATTGGTTTCAGAATAAACCCAATTACCTCCTATGAAATTTGATTTTTCATAAATAATAAAATCAGTAATACCAGCTTGTAAAAGATTTTTAGCAGCAGCAATACCTGAAGGACCAGCACCTATTATACATACTTTTCTCATGAAATGAATTTGAAATTTAATGCTTTAAATAATTACCTGCTTCAAGCTTTACCCTAATTGCTTTAAAAGCTTTAATAGTTCTTTTTACATCAACGATTGTATGCGATGCAGTAGGAATTAAACGCAAAAGTAAAAGCCCTTTTGGAATAACTGGATATATGACAATAGAGCAAAATATTTTGTGATTTTCTCTTAAATCATATACTAAAGCCATTGCTTCTGGTACACTAACCTTTAAAAAAACTGGAGTAATACATGAGTTTGTTTTACCTAAATCAAAACCTTCATTTTTTAATTCCGATTGTAGTTTATTTGTTATTTCCCATAATTTGTTTTTAAGTTGTGGGTTTTCTTTAATCATTTTTAGTCTATTCAATCCTGATTTTACCATTACCAAGGGTAAGGATTTTGCATACATTTGAGAACGAGTATTATATTTTAGGTAGTCAATTAAAAATTTTTCACCAGCTACAAAAGCCCCTATTCCAGCCAATGCCTAAGTGAAAGTAGCAAAATAGACATCAACTCCATCTTGACAACCTTGTTCAAATCCCGCTCCATTTCCAATATCTCCTAAAGTACCGAAGCCATGAGCATCATCAATCAAAAATTTGAAATCATACTTCTTTTTAAGAGCGACAATTTCTTTTAATATACCTTGCTGTCCTCTCATACCAAAAACCCCTTCAGAAATAACTAAAATACCGCCACCAGTCTTTTCTACAATTTTATTTGCTCTTTTTAAATTCATTTCTATACTTTCAATGTCATTATTCTTAAAAGCAAACCTTTTCCCCATATGTAATCTTACTCCATCTATGATACAGGCATGTGAGTCTCTGTCATATACAATTACATCATTTTTATTGACTAATGCATCAATTACAGAAAGGATTCCTTGATAACCAAAATTAAGTAATAATGCTTTTTCTTTACCAACAAATTCAGCTAGTTTGCTTTCGAATTCCAGATGATAACTTGTTTCTCCAGTCATCATTCTCCCTCCCATTGGATAGGCAATTCCATATTCTTTTATGGCATCTTTATCAAATTGTAATACTTCTTTATCATTTGCTAAACCAAGATAATCGTTCACGCTCCACATTACGACTTCGTTGCCATTAAATTCCATTAAATTTGATATTTTTCCTTTTAGTTCTGGAAAAACAAAATATCCTTCTGCTTTGTTTGCCCATTTTCCTAATGGTCCTTTGTTCTCTCGAATTTTTTGAAATAAATCGCTCATATATAATTTTTTTTGTGTAACTAAAAGTTACGTGTTAATAATTTTTTTTAATTTCTTTTTCCAGTAAAAGGACAGCAGTAAGCCAGAAATTACATTCCAAACAGCCCAAAAACCAACGCATAAAGCCATTCCGCCTAATCCATTAAAAAAGGCAAAAACTAAAAGTAGAGCAAGGCCTACATTTGGAATAGCTAGCTCAAAAGCTAATGTTTTTTGATAGGGTAGTGATAGATTCATTAGTTTTCCAAAATAAAAACCCGATACCATACCGGAAAGATTATGAATAATTACAATTAGGATGACATATTTTAGATAGTTAATGAAAACATCAAAGTTATTTTTAACAACAACAATTATAAACCCAATAAAAATAAGTAAGGAAATTGGCTTAAGAATTTTAGATATTTTATTTGCTAATGCCTTACTATTGTGATTAATGAACATACCAACAATTAATGGTACTCCTAATGTTAAAATGACAAGCCTTACTAATTTATAATGGTCTAATTGTATTTCTTTAAGAATACCGCTAGTTGGCTCGTATAGGTTTCCTAAAAAGCTTAAGCAGAATGGCGTGAAAAGTCCTGCAAATAAAGTCATAAAAGCTGTTAGACTTATTGAAAATGCAGAATTTCCTCCTGATAATTGAGTTAAGAATATTGAAACATTCCCACCTGGACAAGAAGCAATTAGTATCATGCCTAAAGCAACACTTGGCGGAGGGTTTATTGTAATTATCAATAAAAAAGTTACTAAAGGGAAAATAAAAAATTGTGCAAATAACCCAGATAATAATATTTTGGGTTTCTTTAATAAATTTTTAAAATCTTCTTTAGTAATACCTAATGCAACTCCAAACATAACCAATGCAATTACAATGTTAAATATCCAAGTATCATTAGAGTCAAAAGAAACAATTA
>JAQRMW010000285.1 GCA_028599075.1 Urechidicola sp.
TTTAAAATTTGTCTAAATTTCTTCTCAGAAATTCGGGAACGGAAAATATACTTGTTCTTCATTGTTTCTCAATAATTTACAAAGATATAAATTTCCCTAAACTATCTTGAACCAAAAATTATAACATAATCGGGATATCACTTATATTTGTTTGGATAAAACAAGTTGCCCACAATATGAAAAAAACAATATTATTATTACTACTATCTGTTTTCTCAATAGGAATATCAAATGCTGAGAATTTAGTTTCTGTACAAAAGTCCGATACAATTATTTATCAAGGAACAGCTTATAGTTTAAACTCATATCTACTAAAGCCTTTTTTCGAAAAACACCCCGAAAAGAAGCTATATGGTGATGTTTTTACAACTGACCTATTTCGAGGTTATGTTGCCCAATTTGAAATTATTCAAAATCAATTATTCGTTACAGATATAAAAATTAAGTTTTCCGATAAAGAATCAATTGATAACTATCCATACAAATGGGTTTCAGTTTATGACCAAATATTTCCAAACACAACTAAAACAAAAATTGATTGGCACTCTGGAATCTTGATTTTACCAAACGGAGAAATGGATAATTACATACGAATGGGGGAAGCACAAACATATAGTGATTATTTGTTACTTGAAATTGAAAATGGGAATTTTAAGGAAACTAGAAGATATTCGAAAAAGGAATTTAATCGATTCAAAAAACGACAATTCAAAAAATTTGAAAAGACTAACAAATACGAAGAATTATTCATAAATCTGAAAAGTAATGATGATTTCGGAGATGACAAGTTTATTAAATCATATATATCAGATTCTGTGATGGAATTTACTTCCAAATTTTTAGTGGAATAAAATACTGTGGGCAACAATGTTTATAATTAATTTCAACAAAACTTCCTTAGAGATAATCTTCTTTAACGTATTAACAAAAAAAACCTATTCATTGCTGAATAGGTTTGTAGTTTTTCGAGATTTTAGTTAGTAATCTTTGGATTTTAATTAGAAACTATAGTTTCTGTGCGATGTCCAAGTTACTCTTTTACTGTTTCTAAAGTTTGAAAAGAAAATGTTCTGTCTCGATTCTGTCGGTGTGTTCTTAAATGTTGTTTTCATAATAGTATGTTTTTAGTTTTTAATTTTTGTTTCTATACTAATAAGACGACAATTAGTAACAAATGTTACAGTACTATGTAAAACAAAGTACTATTTTAACATACTTTAACACAAAAGCCAGTAAAACAGTAGGGTAGGTGTTAATGTCTGTTAAATAAAATTAACTTTTCACAGCTTTAGAGCTGCTAAACAAAATAAAAATAAAGCAATAAAATAACCTATCTTTGCAAATTCAAATAATAGCCATGGCATCATTCAAAGATTTAGGAATCAATAAAGAATATATTCAAAGTTTAAACGAATTAGGGATTAAATACCCAACAGAAATTCAGGAGAAAACAATTCCTGTTTTATTAAATTCTAAAACTGATTTTATTGGATTAGCACAAACAGGTACCGGCAAAACAGCTGCCTATGGCTTGCCATTGTTAAATGCAGTGAATCCATCAAAAAACTATATCCAGACGTTGGTATTATCGCCTACAAGAGAATTGGTTCAGCAAATAAAAAAGCAACTTTTTAAATTTACTAAATACAATAGCGATCGAATTTTTGTTGAAGCAGTATATGGAGGAGAAAAAATAGAACGTCAAATTGCTGCTTTAGATAGAACCACACATGTAGTTGTTGCTACTCCTGGTAGGCTTATTGATTTGATAGAGCGTGGGTCTGTGGATTTGAGTAATATCTCGACCATTGTTTTAGATGAGGCAGATGAAATGCTAAGTATGGGCTTTAAGCAAGAGCTTAACAGAATTTTAAAATACACTTCGGGTAAAAGAAATACTTGGTTGTTCTCAGCGACATTTCCTCAGGAGATTCAGCGCATTGTTAAAACATATATGGATAGCAATGCAGAGAGAATTGAAGTAAATAAAAATAGCTTGGTCAATGCCAACATTACACATTTATATGTAAAAACTATTTTAAAAGAAAAGGTAGATACTTTGATTCGTTTAATTGAATCTAGAGGTAATGATCGAGGAATTATTTTTTGCAAGACAAAATTAGGCACTCAAAATTTAACAGAGATATTAAAAGAAGAGGGATACTCAGCAGATGCTTTAGAAGGTGATATGCAGCAGCGCGATAGAGAAAAAGTGATGCGTATGTTTAAAAAAGGAACCTTGGATATTTTGGTTTCTACCGATGTCTCTGCGCGTGGAATTGATGTCAATAATTTGGGATTTGTAATTCATTATCAGTTACCAGAAAAATTAGAATACTACACACACCGTAGTGGCAGAACTGCAAGAGCAGGAAAATCTGGTTATTCACTTGCTTTGATTTTACCAAGTGAAATGCATAAGATTCAAGAACTTCAAAAAGGATTGGGTATTTATTTTAATGAGACGAAGATTTAGAAGTTTTTCTCTGATTTATTTGTCATTCCGCACTTGATGCGGAATCCATAAATTGTTTAAATGTGGGTTCCCGATTTCTCGGGAAAGACAGAATACTTAAACCTCAAACTCATCAACTTCTCTAAACGAACCTGATTCCATATTATCAATTTGTAGTTTCCCAATTCTAACACGCACCAATCTCAACGTAGGATAACCAACAGCAGCAGTCATTTTTCTAACTTGTCTAAATTTACCTTCTCTTAAAGTAACTGACACCCAACTGGTAGGTCCGTGGCGCTCATCTCTAATTTTTTTTCTTCTATTAGCTAGGTTAGGAATTTCATCTAACCGAAAAACTTTACATTTTCTTGTTGTGTACTTAGTGCCATCAAAACCAATTTCGACACCTTGTTTTAATTGTTCGATAGCTGTATCAGAAATGATTCCATCTATTTGTGCGTAATACTCTTTCTCAACTTTACTACTTCTAATAAATTCACTTACTTTTCCATCAGTAGTTAATAACAGTAATCCTTCGGAGTGTTCATCTAACCTACCAATAGCCATAGTTTCATCTGGAAAGTCACCCAATTCTCCTAGCAATTTCTTGTTAGATCGCTTGGTTTGATTGTTAATGAATTGACTCAAATAACCATCAGGTTTAAAAAGAATAAAGTGTCGATGCTGCTCCATAGAATTGCGAAAATAATAGAATGTTAAAAACAATTGAAACTTTTTAAAAGTTTTATGATTCTAAAACTCATTAAAGGACGTATTTTTGTAACGTTTCAAAAAAAATAATAAATGTCAGGAATATCAACCTCTGAATTAGCAGAAAGAAAAGTGGGTAAAGATTTATATAGCTACCAGCATGGTGCTATTAATAAAATTTTTAAATGCTTTGAAGAAGCACCAGATGATTATCATTTGTTGTATCAGCTTCCAACAGGTGGTGGTAAGACAGTTATTTTCTCTGAAATTGTTCGTCAGTATTTAAAGTATCACAAAAAGCGTGTGCTCATTATGACGCATAGAGTTGAGTTGTGTAAGCAAACCGCAAACATGCTTACTGAATTTGGCGTTGTAAATAAAATTGTTGACAGTACTGCGAATCTTGATGATCAAAATGATTACGATTGTTTTGTGGCGATGGTTGAGACATTGAACAACCGTTTAAATGATGACAAGCTAGATATTTCTAATATTGGGTTGGTAATTATTGATGAGGCGCATTACAATTCATTTACCAAATTATTCAAGTTTTTTGAAAAATCATTTTTGTTAGGTGTAACTGCAACTCCGTTAAGTTCTAATATGAAACTCCCAATGAAAAGCAATTATGACGAGCTTATTGTTGGTGAGTCTATTGAGGCTTTAATTGAAAATGAGTTTTTGGCTAGAGCCGAAATAAAGAACTATAATGTTGGCTTAACGTCATTAGAAGTTGGAGCTAATGGAGATTATACTGTAAAATCCTCTGAAGATTTATATACACATTCTGACATGCTTAGCAAGTTGTTGCAAGCATACGAAGAAACATCTCTCGGTAAAAAAACTTTGATTTTTAATAATGGAATCAACACATCAATATTAGTATATCAAACTTTTAAAAATGCAGGATATCCGATAGCACATTTAGATAATACACTTTCTAAAAAAGACAGAGCTGTTTTATTGAAATGGTTTAAAGAGACACCGCATGCTATTTTAACATCGGTAAGTATTTTAACCACAGGGTTTGATGAGCCAACTATTGATACAATCATTTTAAACAGAGCTACAAAATCATTGACTTTATATTATCAAATGATTGGTAGAGGCTCTCGTATTACCAATGATAAATCTACTTTTAATGTATTAGATTTAGGAAATAATCAACATAGATTTGGGCCTTGGGGTGCAGATTTAGATTGGCAAAAAATATTTAGGTCTCCAGATTATTACTTAGATAATTTATTGGATGACGAAGAATTAGAAAGCAACTTTAGATACGAAATGCCTGCTGACTTAAGAGCAGAGTTTGCAAATTCTGAAGAAGTCTATTTTGATATTAAAAATTGTTATATCGAGTCTACTAGAGCTGGATTATCATCAAAAGTAGTATTAGAAAAATCTATAGAACACCACACTTTTATTTGTGCTGAGAATAGTGACGATGTATATGACGCTTATGATTTATCTAAAAAATTAGGTGATGATATTGACCATAGAATTGATCGCTATAGCAAGTGTATTTGCCGTAGTACGCATAATTTTATAGATTGGTTAAAAGATGATTATCGCAAAAAATTACACGTACACTTACGCGATAATTTTGATTCAGTTTATGAATCTATCCATGGACATCCGCCAGAAGAGTGATAAAACTATTATAAAAAATGCTGCTAAATTTCTTTAGCAGCATTTTTTATTTAGGACTTGTAACTAGTTACTTTTATTATATAGTTTCGATTTCATTACTAACCCAGCTCGTATATAATCTATGAGAGATCGCCAAAATTACTGGCCCCACAAACAAACCTAGAATACCAAATAACATCATTCCGCCCAATGCACCAATTAAAATTACAATCATCGGAGTTTGTAATCCTTTTGCTAAGAGCATAGGTTTTAAGACATTATCTAAAAGTGAAACTACAATTCCGTATATCGCAAAAATAATTGCAGGAGTCGTATCAGCAAATGAGAATACATATATAATAATCGGAATCATTACCAAAGTAACTGGCACTTGAATGATGGCACATAATAAAACTGCAAAAGCTAAAATTCCTGCAGTAGATGAAAGTCCAACAATAGCAAATCCGGCATATGCCAAAATAGCTTGAATTATAGCTACAAGTAAAATCCCTTTTACAACAGATCTAATTGTATTGGTGCACATTGTCATAATTTCTTTGCCATTACCATTTGTTAATTTATTTGTAAATAGTACACCTTGTTTGTAGCCAGAATCTGCTGAAGACATAAATACACCAGCAATAATTAATGCAACAAGTGATAATAGTATAGTTGTCATAAACCCTGTAAATGAACTAAAAAACCAGCCTACAGAACTCTTAACCTGTTCAGGATAGTCTGCTATAAAAGATTGTAAGTTATTAGAAGCTTGAGCCCAAACATCATAAAGTTTTTTGCCAATAAGTGGCCAATCTTTAACAGAATCATTTGGCGGATTAACTTTTAATTCACCAGATTTAAAATTCACTATCATTTCTGAAGAAGAATCAACAATAGAACTAGTCATATTAATTGATGGCAGTATTATCAATGCAATTAATACTCCAATAAATAGTGTGCTAACCAACCCTTTCTTTTTTCCTTTAAATAGGTTTATCACTTTTTGATAAAAAGGGTAGAGGGCAACCGCTACAATAATAGACCAAATTATTAATAGTATAAATGGTTGTGCTATTGAGAAGCTTGCAAGAATTAAAACGGCTAAGACCACTACCTTAATAAAGTTGTCAATTGTTTGATTCGAATTTTGTGTTTTCATAATATATTAAAATTAGTTAGGTGTTTATTATTCTTTATTTTCTTGTGATTCTTTTACATCATCAATTTTCCAACCACCTCCTAAAGATTCATATAGTTTAATGATTGATGACATTTGTTGCATAAATGCTTCAGATGCTTTTAATTCAGAATTAAATTGTGAACTCTGTAAATTTAACACTTCTAAATAACTTGTTAAACCACCATCATATCTAACCCAAGAAAGCTCTGCAGCTGTTGTTGCTAATTGCATTTGTTCATTTCTTAATTGGTATTCAGCTTCATAAGTATTTACTGCAACCATTGCATCTTTAACTTCTCTTACAGCATTTATAAAAGAACTTTCATAGTTTAGAAATAACTCTTCTGTTCTTAATTCTTCTAGGGTTATATTGTTATTTATTTTATTGGCATTGAATAAGGGGCCTAATAATTGCCCTCCTAAATTTGCAAACAAAAAGGATGGGTTAATTAGCTCAGCACCAATATTTGCCGATAATGTTACAGATGGATATTTAAGTGTTTCTGCAACCCCAATTCTCAATGTTTGGGCATGTAAACTTTGTTCAGCAATTAAGATATCTGGGCGTCTATTTAAAAGCTCTGAGGGTAATCCGACAGGAATATCATAAACTGATAATTGATTGTATAAATCTAATCCTCTTGCAATTTCTATATCGGGTTTTCCCAACAACACACTCAAACTATTTTCTATTTGTGCACGTACTCTTTCAAAGACCACAACAGCTGTTTTAGCTTCGCTCACTTGTATTTTTGATTGCGACAAATCTACTTCGCTAATAAACCCAGCATTAAACCTGGCTTGCATCACATCTAAATTTGATTGAAAATTTTTAGCTGTTTTTTCTGATATTATCAAACGGTTGTCAATGTCTCTTAGTGCAATATAAGCTTGGGCAACAGTTGATATAATACTAATCTGTAATGCTCTTTGCGCATATTCAGTTGCTAAATAATTCTGTAAAGCAATATCGTTCATCGTTCTAATCTTACCCCATAAATCTAACGTATAGGATACATTAATAACAGGAGTGACCGAATTTGAAAAATTAGATCCTGCTGAATTATAAGTCGATGAACCTGCCAAACCATAGTTTATAGATGGATAATAATCTGCATTCGAAATATCCATCAAAACTTGCGATTGCTGAATTCTAGAAATAGCCATCTGCATATTCTTATTATTGACTAAAGCAGAATCAATTAGCGATACTAATACAGGGTCATTAAACAGTTGCCACCAATCTAAATTAGATACCAAACTATCTTTAGAAAAATCGGATCCGAAAGCAGTTGTAGTTTCTATTTCAGGACGCGAATATTCTCTGCCAACATTACAAGAAATGGTAAAACCTAATAAAATGATCAGTAAGGAATTCATTAAATAATTTACTTTTCTATCCATTGCTCAATTTTTTTTTATTGATAAAAAAGTTTAAAACTCTAAATGCAACCACTACATATATTACTGCAAAAGAAATTTGAACAACTCTTGTCCAAACTTCTGAACCAGCTTCAGCATCTGAAGATGTAACCGAACTAAGAATAAGTAAAAAAGTTGAAAAGGCAGTCCCAAATACTGATGCTATTTTCTTTTTAGAGAATAAATTAGATGCAAAAAAGATTCCTACAATAAATGTTAATGCTATCATAAATGGGAATAGCGGAACTATCACCAATAATTTATAAGCTATAATTGCAAATAGTCCACCTATTATATTTGCAACAATCATAACAGCCCCAGTTTTTGGATTAGAAAGGGCAGGGGATATTGAAAGTATCGCTGCAAATATCAAAACCAATAAGCCTCCAGAAAGTTTAAAAATAAAAAAGAGTAGAAGTAGTGGTAGCAATACAAATAAGATGTTGATAGCATACGCAAACTGTACCCTCGGTGATTTTTTCTTAACAGCTCCTTTAACTTTTACAAATTTCTCATCTGCTTTAGACCACGGAATTATGACAAACATTAATTGTGTTAAACAAATTGCCATAAAGGTATTAAAAACCAAACTCATAGCAATTATCCCACCAACTACATTGGCTTCTAATGACAATAGCGGAATTATTAAAACACTCATTAAAGCAAAGAGCTTAATGACCATTGGTAGTTTTTGAGAATAATAAATCCATAAAATCCCTAAACAAAGTATAGGCATAAAGACAAAAGGATAATCGAGAAATATGGCGCTAAAAACATATGAGAATCCAGTCAAAAAAGTCAATATAATTATGAAGATAGCTGCTTGTTTAAATTTTAAAGGTTTCGCTCCTGGTGCCATAAAACTCAAGGCTAAAACCGAAGTTAAGAATGACAGTTCATAATTCATTAAAGTTGTAACTGTCAATATTAAACAGGTACCTAATACATATCTCAAAATTGGCTTTGACAAACTCCAATTGTAAGTATTCATAAATGAAAGTGAAATACTACCTAACATAAGACAACCATGAGTTAAGCTTAATTCTAAAAGAGGCTAATGAGTTTAAAATAAAATTATCTCCAGTATAAACCACAATATCTGCTTGCCCACCTAATCTGTAGATTTCTAATTCATCATTTTTATCTATACTTATAATCACCGGAAAACGTTGAGGGTCTCTAAGCCAACTATTCTTACTAGTAATTTTTGGCAAGCCTCCTTTGTTTGTTTGGTCTGCTGTAGACACTCCATAACCAATGCTTCTAACAGTTCCTGTGACAATTTTTCCAGGAGCAATATCAAATGTAATTTTAACCTTATTTCCTTCCTTCATTTTTGAAAGACTATTCTCTTTCATATCTGCCTGAATCCATAAATCTGTATCAGAAATTAGTGTAGTCATTGGGGCACCTGCCGCAGCATAATATCCTAAATCAATGTCAAAACTTTCTATGACTCCATCAGTAGGTGCAATTACAGTTGTAAATTCTAAATTTAGTTTAGCATTTTCTAAATCTTGAATGGCTGCTCTTATTTTTGGATTGTCTGGTCCAGAATCTCCCAAGTTTTGTTTTGCTCGCTCTAGATTAGCTTCTGAGGATGCTACTTGCTCAGTAGCTTGTAACAATGCTGTTTCAGATTGATCTACATCAGCTTCGGATAAAGCACCAGAATTTTCTTTCATTACTTTTTGTACTCTTGCCCAATTTCGCTCAGCTCTTTCTAATTGTGCTTTGGCTACTCCTAATTTACCCGCAGCAGATTTTACAGACGCACTGCTAGCAGCTACAGATTGCATGGTATTGTCAATATTGGCTTCTGCTTTTGTAACAGCTATTTCAAAAGGCAATCTATCTAATTGAAACAGCGTATCTCCTGCCTTCACTTTTTTATGTAAATAAATATTGATGCTTGTTACATGGCCAGCAACTCTTGGCGAGACAGGAGTAATTAATCCTTTTATTCTAGCTTGATCTGTATATGGTGTATGCCGTTCAGACAACACATACCAAACAAAAAAAAATGCTGATACTATAAGTACAATTCTAGTAATTAGTTTTATGGGGCTTTTCTTTTGAGAAGTCTTTATAGGTTCTTCATTTTTTTTATCACTAGCTACTTTTTCAATAGCTTCACCATCATTCTCTTTAATTTTATCTGACATATTTATTTAGTGTTCTTTAAAAGTATTTTTCATTAAAGCTTGCATTACAGAAAACATCATAGTAGTTGACCACCCCAATAATAAGATCCCATTCATAGCTTCAAATCCTGATAAAATTCTGTTTGTAGAGCTGATGGTAATATCACCATAACCAAGTGTCGTAAAAGTTACTAATGAAAAATAAATTGATTTTTCTAGGCTATCAAACTCTGTAATTCCGGGTAACAAGTAATACGTAAACCCCCAGACGGTTGCTTCTAAAAAATTTAAAAATAAAAGGAACAATGCAGTATAAATTAGCAACCAAACAGATCTGGTATCAAAGCGAGCTTCACTTAGATGTTTGTATTTTTTTCTTAAAAAATTTATCCAAAATTTTGTGCCATAACCGTGAATGGTCACTGTGATACCGATTATTATCAAGCCAATAATAATATTCATGATTACTCCCATGCCTTCTTAAATTAAAATTTTGAAGCACTAAAATACATAAATATTAGATGTTGGTTTAATAGATGTTACAATAAATTTAAAAATTTAATTTCTAGACTGTCAGTAATATAGCTATATTCGTGTTTATAATTAATAACTAACTTAAACGAACCAAATGAAAAATTTAAACATACTTAAATTATTGGTCTTTGTATTTTTAATATCAACCACTATTTGTTTTGCACAAGAAGAGGATAATAAAAATGAAGATAAAATTCTTATAAGCCCCATTAAAATAGGATTTAAAGGAGGATTTAGTTTAGGTAAACTTTCTAATTCTGACGACAATATTTATACACGTAATTATGAATCTGTGAGTGGGTTTGATTGGGGTCTTATTTTCGAAATGCCTTTTACAAAAACTTTTTCACTACAACCAGAAATTAATTTTACGCATAGAGGTGGAGTCAGAGATGGATTTCAACCAATTACCTCAAGTGAATTGAGCGAGCAGTTAAATCAATTTTTGCCATTTTTAGGGTTGCCTTTAGTTACTGATGAAAACCCATTGTATGCAGATTTTGAAAGTGAGTCGAATTTAAAATATTTAGAAATTCCAGTTCTTGCCAAGCTTGGTTGGGGTAATGACATTAGGTTTTTTGTACAAGGAGGCCCTTATCTCGGAATCCTATTAAGTGCCAAACAAGAAACAGTGGGTACAAGTCAATTTTATTTTGATGCGGATGCAACAAATCCAGTTGTTGTTCCAAACTCAACTGGAGGCACACCACCATTAGTGCAATTACCGGCACAATCTTTAACAGCCGACACTGATGTAAAAGATGATTTACATATTGTGAATTTTGGAGCTATTGCTGGGGTTGGAGTTAGTAAAAAAATGAATGAAAAAGGCGAGCTTTTTTTTGATGCAAGAGCTTCGTATAGTTTTAATGCAATTCAGATAAATGACCAATATGGTGAGAGTAGGGTTGGAGGTGTCATTTTTTCTTTTGGATATTCTCACTCTTTATAATACATACCATTCATATAATTAATCATCTATCTCTTTTAAATATTGAGTGCTATGATCAGTTTTAATTTCTACCCACATTGGTAAGTGATCTGAGATTTGGAAAGTTTTCCATTTTTTAAAATAATAGTTTTCGATTTGCGCATTATCTTGTAAAACGGCTTTCATTTCATTTTTTGAGTTCTTGAGTTTTTCAATTTTTTCTAAATCTGGAGCGGCTTTATTTTCAGCTTTAGTCAATTCTAATTTTTTTCTTTTCAACTGTTTTTCTAATGCATTTACTACATAAGTTTTATAATCTTCAAATTGACTTTTCTTTAAGACATGCGAATAATAATTAAAAGTTCCTGCGCTATTTTCATCCGTCCCTAATTGAAAGAAATCTGATTTCGACCGTACACCAATCTGGTCATAATACTTTGTTTGAAATGTGTTGGTGCCTTGAGGTCGGTTTCTAATCTGCTCTGGAATTTCAAAACCATTGTCTAGCAAAGCCTTCATTGTTTCGTGCTCATGATCAACAATATTAAAGTCTCCCAAAACAAGTAAAGTTTCTTTATCTGCATCAGCACGTTTCTTTAAAAACTTTGCGATACCAGCAATTTCAGATTTTCTTCGTTCTAACTTGGCACCAGAATCTGCCCCAAAATAAATATGGACAGTACATAAACTAAATTTAGTCCAACCCGATTGAAAAGAAACTAAGAATGGAGTTCTTGCAAATTGAATATCACCTTTTATCAATCTGTTTTTTGGCAATACAATCTCTCCCGCAACATTTTTAAATTGCACACGTCGGGTGTCATAAATAAAAGTCATCCGTTCTTGATTTCCGCTTCTACCACCTGTAACATCAGTGGTAATATAGTCCCAATCATCACCCAATAAATACATTAAATGATTTAATGCGCGTAAATTTTTGGTTACTTCTTGTACAGCAACCAAATCAAAAGCTGAAATAATTTGTGCAATATAAAAGTATGATTCTTTTAAACGAGGACCATGTCCAAACTTATTAGAGTCAAAATCTCTGATATTCCAAGTAGCTATTAATAGATTTTTATCTAAATCCTTTTTTGGAACTGACTTTTCTAATTGTTTTTTTAGATTTACAAGATTAGTTGATACAAATAATCTTCGTTTGTCTGTTTTAATATCTCTTTTAATGCGGTAATATTTCATGTAGCTTTTTTAATTTCAAAGCTACTAAAAATATTTTACTGATTTTTTTATAGATAATTAGGCTATATAATGCGCTAATTAACTTATTATAAAACATGCTAACAGATTTGGATTTGATTATGTAATTTTGAATAAAGTAGTTCTTAAAACGAGAGGTAATTATGATACATATCAGTTTATTAATTGTAAAGAATCCATATATTTAACATCTGTTTAAAAACTATATGAAACAAAGATTATTACTTCTTTTATTGCTGATTCCGCTACTGAATTTTGCTCAAAACATTCAGGTAGATTGGACTACTTATACTGCACAAGAATTGATTGAAGATATTTTAATTGATAGCCCATGTATTGAAGATGTTACTGTAACTAATGTTGTTGGTGGTAATTTTGATACTGGAGATTTAAGCTATGGTTATTTTGATGCTACAGGAAGCCCTTTTCCATTTCAGCGAGGAATTGTTTTAAGTACAGGGAAGTTAATTAATACCGAAGGCCCCAATGATAGCTTGAGTGATGATGATGCTCCAAATTGGTTTGGAGATGCAGATTTAGAAAATACTTTAAATGAATCACAAACTATCAATGCTACCATTTTAGAATTTGATTTTAAATCAGTTGCAACTCAAGTGAGTTTTAAATATTTATTTGCTTCAGAAGAGTATCAAGAAGGAGATAACAGCACTTGCCAATATTCAGACTTATTTGGTTTTTTAATTCGCCCAATAAATAGCAATCAATACACCAATATTGCCTTGGTACCCAATACGCAAACTCCAGTAAAAGTTACTACAGTGCATCCAGAGATTCCAAATGGTTGTTCTGCAATTAACGAACTGTATTTTGAAAGTTTTAATGGTAGCGTTTCTCCAATTAATTTTAACGGTCAAACAAAAGTGATGTCTGCAACTGCAACTGTAGTTCCAAATGAAACCTATCACGTAAAACTTGTTATTGCCGACCATGTCAATTATAGATATGATTCTGCAGTATTTCTAGAAGCAGGTAGTTTTGAATTAACTGCTGATTTAGGAAATGATTTTTTATTGGCTAACAATACGGCACTTTGTGGAAGCGATACATATTTATTAGATGCTACTCAACCCGGCATCAATAATACATACCAATGGTTTAAAGATGGTGTATTATTAGCTACCGAAACAAATGCAACATATAATGTAACTGATGCAGGAGTTTATAATGTAGAAGTAACTTTAAATAATTCGTGTGTTTCTTATGGTGAAGTCATAATAGAGTATGCTCCAAACCCTGTAGTGTTTGATTCAACTTTAATTGCATGTGATTTAGATCAAGATGGGTTTACAATGTACGATTTGTTTGCTGCCGAAGATAAAATTACCAATGCTGATGCTTACCTTCAAATTACAGATTTCTTTTTTGATTTAAATAGTGCAGAGCAAAATATTTCTCCGATTCCAAATCCGACTGAATTTGAAAACACATCATTATTGCAAGTGGTATATGCTAGGGTAATAGCACCTACAAATTGTGTTAGTATTGCAGTATTAGAATTGGACATTGCAAGGAATATTGTGAATATACAACCCCAAACTGCCTGCAACGAATCTGATATTAGTGGAATTTACCCTTTTGATTTAGATGATATTACAGCAACGTTTCAAGCTCAAATTCCTGCAACAGCAACGGTTAATTATTACGAAACAGAAGAAGATGCTTTTTATGAAACACCTAAGTTAACATCGCCATATAAAAACACCAATGTATTTTCTGATGATATTATTGTAAAGATTATTGATAACAATCAATGTTTTGCAATTTCAACAGTTTCTTTAATTGTGTATGATGCTCCAAAATTAGAAGATGACGCAACAACCTATTACTGCACAGATACATACCCTGATAAAACCAGATTATATGCAGAAGTATTGAGTGGGCCACCAATAGATTATACTTATGAATGGTTTTTTAATGGAACTTCTACAGGAATTACAACTTATTTTATTGACATAAATGAAATAGGTAGCTATGAAGTCGAAGTCTCTGATATTAATGACTGTACAGTCTCTAGAACGGTTACAGTTTTAGAATCAACTTCAGCTATTATAAATGAAATTTTAATTGAAGAAGGTACCTATAATAACACAGTTGTAATCAATGATTCTGGAGCTGGTGATTATGAATATGCCTTAGATGATCCTTTTGGAGATTATCAAGACAGTAATGTTTTCACAAATGTACTTCCAGGATTTCATACAGTTTATGTACAAGATAAAAATGGATGTAAAATTGTATTCGAAGAAATTGCAGTATTAGGGTTTCCAAAATTCTTTACTCCAAATAATGACAGCGAAAATGATACTTGGCAAGCCTTTGGAGTAAATGCAACTACAAATTCGAGTATTGACATTCAGATATTTGATCGCTTTGGAAAAATTATAAAAACAATTTCTGGACACAGTGAGGGGTGGGATGGTAGCTATAATGGAGATATTTTACCATCGAGCGACTATTGGTTTGTAGCACATTTGAGTGATGGCAGAATCTACCGTGGTCATTTTACATTAAAGAGGTAGCCTTTTTTAACTTACAAAAAATCTACTTTTCCAGAATCTAAATTATAATATGCCGGCATAATTTGTAATCCACTATTTTGAACAGCTTCAGCAATAATTGTAGATTTTTTTACAAGATCATGTGCATTAATTTTAGCATTCTTTTTAACAACAGTTTGTACATCAGCATTAGAACCACTATCATTAATTGCTTGCGAAATATGAGACAGTAAGTGATTTAGATTTGTGCCATTGTCACCACCAGCTATTGCAGCAGTTACAGCACCACAGCTTTCATGACCCAGCACAACAATCACTTTTGTTCCTAAATGAGCAACTGCATATTCAATACTAGCAACAGAACTTTGATTGGCTACATTACCAGCAATCCTGATTACAAACAACTCGCCCAAGCCTGTATCGAAAGCTAACTCCGGAACAACTCTGCTATCAGCACAACTCAAAATAATAGCATAAGGGCTTTGTCCGCTTACTAAGTTCTCTCTACGCGAACTATTTTGTAATTTACCATCTAACTTGTCAGTAACAAAACGTTGGTTACCATCTTTTAATCTGTTTAAAACTTCTTGCTGTGTCATATCAAAAATATTTTTATTCAAAAATAATGAAAAGAAAAATTGCATCAAAACTCAAATGATTTAACTTCTTATGAAATTGTAATTGCCACACAATCAATATATTATTTGTATATTGATAGCAATTACTAACTCAAAATCTTATTATTATGAAAAAAAGTGCATTAATTGCAATGGTATTTCTCATTGCGACAACAACTGCTTATACGCAGAAAAAAAACGGGACAGTTTACAAAGAGCATCCTGCAATTGCTATAGTTGAAGCAATGCAACAGGCATTTATTGTTGGTGACGTTGACTTATTATCTAGCTATCTAGCTGATGAATTTAAGGAGTGGAATGGTTTAAGTACCAATAACAATGCAAAGGGCATAGACAAAGAACAATTTCTTAAAAATGCTACTTGGTGGAGTAAAAACATATCTTACCTAAGTATTAAAAGGCAAGGTCAAGCGTATCCAGATGCCATTAAATACAAAGATGATGATGACGGATTGTGGGTACAAACATGGGATATGCTAAAAGGAGTGCATACCAAAACAGGTTCTAAAATTAACATGCCTATTCACCGTCTTTTTGGTGTAGATGAAAACAATAAGATTACTACAATGATTAGTTATTACAACGAAGAAGTATTTGCTGATATAGGACGTAGTTTTGATGAACGTAAAAATGGTACTATTTATGACAATCACGAATATATCAATTCAGTTAAAATGGCTTTTGCAGCTTTTGAAAATGGAGATTTAGAAACTGCGTATAACTTCTTTGCTGATGATGCAACTTTTAGAAATTCGTCAATGGTTCCTGGAGATAAAAATAAAACCTTTGCTGAAGTTAAAGAAAGTAATCTTGCTTTTTTAGAGAATTTTGAAGTTCTATCAATAGATATGAACGGTTACCCAGACTATTTGCATTATGAAAGAGGAGATACTCATTTAGTGCAGTCTTGGTGGACCTTTAGATTGATTCGTAAATCTGACAATAAAGAAATTATTGTACCTGCTTTTTATACGCATACTTTTAATGATGAGGGTAAAATACTAAATGGGTCTTCTTATATAAATGGAAAATTATTTGATGTAGAATAAAAATTAAACAGTATCAGCAATTATAAAGGAGTGCTTATTGCACTCCTTTTATTTTTTTAATCTAGATTAAATTTTTTGCTACTATTTATTGCATGATTAATTAATTTAGCTGTATTTTTGAGCATAAGTTAATTTTTTATTCAAATTATAATTGATTATCATGCAAAAATATTACTCAGTATTTACAACTAAATCATTCTTATTTTATCTTTTTATTTTCTTTACTGCAGCTAATTTTGGGCAACAAAAAAGTATTGAACTAAATCAACAATTTGGTATAAATAGCGGTGTATCTAAAAGTAAAGCGTTTCAAATTGATTATAAAAATACCTCTCCTTTTATAATGCTTAGTGCTTATACAAAGGATGTTGTTTTTGATGATGTTATCTATTACCGTTTAATGGCAAATGAAACGTGGGAAGATTGGAGATTGCTTGAAGATTCTCACGACAGTGAAATTTATGATCGAGTTGTTTTTGGACCAGCTTACATTGAACAAGCATTTGAAGAAATTCAGTTTAAAACTAAAAATCCATCAAATTCTAGTTTTGTTTTTAGGTTGTTCTTTCCAAAATTCACGAAATCAATATCTGAAAAAAAAAAATAACACTTCAGCTAAAGTATTATCAGGCTGTCCGCAACCTGCCTATGAAGGAAGACTTGATTGGTGCCCAGATGGTAGTTGCCCAAAGTCTAACAGCCCTTCGGCTATAAACCCAACTCATATAGTAGTTCACCATTCAGCAGGACAAACAACAAGCTCTGATTTTGCTGCTGTAGTTCGTAGTTATTGGGATTTGCATGTAAATACAAATGGATGGGCAGACATTGGTTATAATTGGCTAATAGATCCAAATGGTATGGTATATGAAGGTAGGGGAGATCGCGTTAGAGGTGCACACTCACCTTGTATGAATGCCGTTGCAACGGGTATTTGTTTTATAGGAAATTATGACACGTACACACCATCAGCTAATGGTTTAAGTACTTTAGAAGATTTTATTGCTTGGGATGCTACTGATAAAAACATTGATGTAGAAGCTAGTAGTTATGCCTCTTCCTTAGGAGCTGTGATTGACAATGTCTCTGGCCATAAAGATGGGTATACTTACAACACTACTAGCTGTACAAATACTGCATGTCCAGGAACAAACTTGCATAGTTTACTGCCAAGTATAAGGTCTAATGTTGCAGCTTATCCTTGTTATATATCAAGTGCAAACGCACCAGATACCCCTTTGGCTTTTGGGATAATTAGAAGTGGTAACACCAGTGTTGAGATAAAAATTAGTCCAGTTGCTACAGCAACATTATATGGAGTTTATAAGAGTAGTGACAATGTAACTTTTCAAAAAATTACAGAATCAGCACTAACAACAATTCCTGTGACAGGATTAACTCAAGGACAGGTTTATTATTTTAAAATTGAGGCAATAAATAATGATGGAACATCTGATTTGTCTGAAGTTTTAGCAGCAATACCTAGTCAATATGCATCTGAATTTTTAATTATTGATGGTGTAGAAAGAAGAGCGACAAATGCAAACTTTGATGCTATTGAACAATATGAATATCCATTTATTCAATTAGGCCGTACTTTTTCTTCAGCTACAAATGATGCGATTATGGATGGGTTGATTAACTTAAATGTAGCAAAATTTACAATTTGGATGTTATTAGATGAAAGTACTGCTGATGAAACTTTTACTAGCGCAGAACAAACTCTAGTTACAAGCTTTATTAATAATGATGATGGAATCTTTATTGTTTCTGGAAATGAAGTTGGATGGGATTTAGCAAGAGGTACACAATCTACAGCTGCTGATAAATCTTTTTATAATACAGTTTTAAAAGCTGACTATATTGCTGATAATCCAACTCCACATAATTATTTGGTAAGAGATACGGATAACACAAGTTATAATTTAATCCAAAACCCGAATGATATTTTAGATGGCAGGTGGCCAGATTTAATAAAACCTCTAAACGGTTCTGCAAACACATTTACATATGATGGTGTTTCTACATCAACTGGTGTTGCTGGCGTAGGTTATTTTACCTCGCAAGGTGGTGTTGAATACCTGCCTTTTGCAATTGAAAGTATTGAAAATGATACTCAGAGAAAAAATTTATTAGAGTTTGTTTTTGACAGATACGCATCTCATTTAGGGCTAACTAAAAATTTAACATTTCAAAATATATCTTTATACCCAAACCCAACAACTGGAATTATTAGAATTACAAACCCTGCCTCATTAGAACTGACGAATGCTACTATACATAATGCACTTGGTCAGCAAATAAAAAGAGTCAAAATTAAAAGCAATAGTATTGACTTAAGCGAATTGAAGAGTGGTATCTATTTTGTGAAAATTGAAGATGATAATAACAACTATCAAACATATAAAATAGTGAAAACTGATTAAGTATAATTTGCTTAAAATATTTATCAAAGAAAATTAAATTCTACTCTGATAAGTAAATAAATCATAATACCTGCCTTTGCTTGCAATCAACTCATCATGTTTGCCACGTTCGGCAATACTACCATCTTCAATTACAAGAATTTGATCTGCTTGTTGAATAGTACTCAATCGGTGAGCAATTACAAAAGTTGTTCTATTTTTCATAAGAACTTGTAAACTCTGCTGAATAAAAGTTTCACTTTCGGTATCTAGGTTAGAGGTAGCCTCATCTAAAATAATAACTTTTGGATTAGCTAACAACGCTCTTGCAATAGAGATGCGTTGCCTTTGACCTCCTGATAATTTTACTCCACGCTCACCAATAACTGTTTCTAAGCCATCATCAAAACGGTCAGTAAATTCATTTACATAAGCGCCTTTAACTGCTTTTTGTAGTTCTTGTTCTGTTGCATTTGGTCTTGCAAATAATATGTTTTCTTTGATGGTGCCTTCGTACAAAAAATCATCTTGTAAAACCACTGCTAGATGTTGTCTAAAACTACTCAAGTTTACTGTTGACAAATCGATTCCATCTAAAGAAACCTTACCATTATTAGGAGTTAAAAATGTGGCGGCTAAACCTGCAATAGTAGATTTTCCAGAACCAGAAGATCCTACCAATGCTGTTACGGAACCAGAATTAGCCTCGAATGAAATATTGTGCAATATCTCTTTATCTTCTTCATAGCTAAAGGATACATCATCAAAAATCATATTTCCAGTAATTTTACCTAGGCTTACAGTTCTCTTTTCAGGATTGTCTTCTTCATCCATTTGCATCAACTCTTCGGTTCTATCCAAGCCCGCCATAGCTTCTGTTAGTTGACTTCCAATATTACTCATCTGAACAATAGGAGCAACCATAATACCCAATAAAAAAGTATATTGAAAAAACACACCCAAGGTCATTGTATCATCCATCATATAATAGCCACCTATACCCATAATACTTGTAGTAGCCAACCCTATTAAAAGAGTAGAAGAACTAGTTATGATTGCCGTAGCAGTTAAACTCTTCTTCACATTGAGATATAGCTTTTCAACACCTTTTTCAAAAACTTTATTTTCTTGCTCTTCAGCATTAAACCCTTTTATAACTCTGACACCGTTCAACGTTTCTGTTAACCTCCCTGTAACTTCGGCATTTATTTTTCCACGATCTTTATATATAGGTCTAATATATCCAAAGGCTTTGAGCATTACTACAGCAAAAATAATTAGTGGTAGGAGTACAGCTAAAGTCATCATCGCATTTATTTTTATCAACCAAATAAGTGCTAAAATTGCAGTGATACTACCACCAACCAATTGTGTAAATCCTGTGCCTACTAAATTCCTAACACCTTCAACATCACTCATAACACGAGAAACCAAAGCCCCAGATTTATTATTGTCAAAGAAATTTATAGGAAGTGTCAATAATTTCTTTTGGACTTTTGCACGCAATAGAGAAATTAAATGTTGTGCCTCGACACTTAACAATCTAGTAAGTGCAAAATAGGTGAGTGCCTGCATTAAAATTGATGCACCTACAATTGCGAGTAATTTATACAAGCCATCCATATCTTTATTTGGAACGACTTCGTCAATCAGTCGTTTAATCTCCATCGGTAAAATAAAACCCGACAAACTTTTAATGATGATTAAAATTAACCCGATAAATATTATTTTTTTTCTGGGCCAAATAAACTCTTTAAATGCCCAAGCGAATGATACTTTGTGTTTAGTCATGCAAATGTTGTCTCTATTATTATTCCAAAATTACAGAATTGTCATTTAGTCATGCAATTTAATTTTAATGTCTTAAATTCGCATTCATATTTTAAAAAACAAAAAACACATTATGAAAAAATCAATTTTATCAATTTTAGCTATTGCCTTTACAGTCTTAACTTTTAATGCCCAATCTAAAGAAGGCTATATAAAGTACAGTATTGATATGTCTTCAGAAAATACTGAAATGCAAATGGGACTTGCTATGATGTCTGGTTCAAAAATGGAAATTTCTTTTAAAGGAGAGGATTCAAGAATGAAAATGAATATGGGAAGCTTTATGACTATTGAAACTGTGACAAAAAATAATAATGATGTTTTATTATTGATATCTGGAATGATGATTGGCAGTACAGCAGTTAAAACGACAAAAACAGAACTAGAAGCAAGCGAAGGCACTCCTGAAATGTCTGTGGAATTTGAAAGTGAAACAAAAGAAATTTTAGGTTATCTATGCAAAAAAGCGGTTGTGTCAAGTGGAGAAAATAAAGGATTAATTTTTTGGTACACAGAAAAAATGGACATGCCAGATAATCAAATGCTCAATGCAAATGGATTAGTACCTGGAGTAATCTTAGAGTTTGAAACTATTGATGGTGAAATGAATATGGCATTTACAGCTATTGATGTTAAAAAAGAAATAGGTGACTCTATTACTTTTAGCTTAGCTATTCCTGAAGGGTTTGATGAAAAAACTTTTGAAGAATTTTCAAAAATGAGCGGGGGAGGATTTTAAACTTCTAAAACAAATACAAGTCTCAAAATTATGTTTTGGGACTTTTTTATTACTATTAAAAAAACTTTAATGTCTTTTTTGCGATCCCGATAGCTACCTCAAATCCGCAAGTTATCATGAAAAATGGCTGTAAAACTTTATAAAACAAAGTTTTACAGTAATGGTGTTTTCACCTAAATTGGTGATGCTAATAAACATCATCATGA
>JAQRMW010000286.1 GCA_028599075.1 Urechidicola sp.
TATTTTACGCTGCCAGTGTTGTTTGTGATGATTAGTAACCACTTTCCGAGTACTTTTGGAAATGAATATCAGTGGATTGTTTTAATCGGAATTACGTTGGGAAGTGCAGGTATTAAACATTATTTAAACTTACGCGAAAAAGGGCAGCTATCAGTTTGGGTATTTCCGATTTCTGCATTAATTTTATTGGCTGTTGCTTTAGGTACTGCTCCTGCAAAACCTAATTTCGAAGATTGTAAAGAAGCAGTTACATTAGAGCAGGTGAGTACTATTATCCAAAATAGATGTACTACCTGTCATTCTGCAAACCCAACAGATGCTGTTTGGAAAGTGGCGCCTAACGGAGTTAAATATGATACGCAAGAACAGATATATAATTTAAAGGATAAAATATTTCAGCGTGTAGTTGTGAGCAAGAACATGCCATTTAATAATAACCAAACTGAAATGACTCAAGAAGAACGCGATTTGATTAATTGTTGGATTAGTCAAGGGGCACCAAAATAAATTAACCAATATTTATCCTGCAAGGTTTTAAAAACCTTGTAGGTATTAGAATATAAAATTAAAATCATTATGATAACATTAGAAAATTTAAATTTTTTATCAAAAGCGGATGCTTTTACTAAGTTTGAACAATGTTGTGTTTCAAAAACTTGGGTAAATGCGATGGTTAACAATAGACCTTTTGCAAACGAAAATGATTTGATAAAAAAAGCAGCCTCAATTTGGTTTAACGATTGTTCAGATAATGATTTTAAAGAAGCATTTACTGGGCATCCAAAAATTGGAGATGTAGAAAGTTTGAAGGCAAAGTTTGCAAACACCAAAGAATGGGCAAGTGGAGAGCAATCAAAAATGTCTGAGGCAAATGAAGAGACAATTAAGGCATTAGCGAATGCAAATACTGATTACGAAAACAAATTTGGATATATATTTATTGTAAGTGCTAGCGGTAAATCTGCTAAAGAAATGTTGGCAATTGTCAACAAAAGATTACAATACAGTATTGAAGATGAATTGGATGTTGCCATGAATGAACAACATAAAATAACAGTCATCCGACTGCAAAAAATGATTGCTGGCTTAGATCAAAAAGCAGACCTAAGTAGCCATATAACAACCCATGCTTTGGATACTTCAGTTGGTAGACCAGCATCAAATATGATGATTAGTTTAAATGGATGGAATGATAATGAATGGAAACCAATCAGTGTCGGAATCACAAATTCTGATGGTCGCATTGGAGATGTTTTGCCTGCGGGAAGAAAATTGAAACTTGGAAATTATATGATGGTATTTAATACCAATGCATATTATGAATATCATAATCAAAAAGGATTTTATCCAGAAGTTAGGATACAATTCGAAGTGACAGATAAGAGTCATTATCATATTCCGTTATTGATAAATCCATATGGATATTCAACATATAGGGGGAGTTAAAGATAAATTGTCATTTCGACAGAAAGAGGAACGAACGACGAGAAATCTCATTAAAAAAAGATTGCCACGTCCTGCGTCCTCGCAATGACAAAAGAGAAATAGGTTTACTATTCTATTGTCGCACTGTCCCGATAGCTATCGGGGTTGTTGAAGTGTCCGTGAAGGAATTAACAATTAAGAAAAGAAATAAAAACAATCCTGCAAGGTTTTTAAAACCTTGTAGGTATAAAAATAAAACATGAAATTAAGCATATCAGAAAATAAGAAATCACAAATTTTCGACGATTTAAAACTAGCCAATACAACATTTAATAAAATTTATAGAGGTGATCGTGAAGACCGTCAACCAATTCATACAGTTTACGGAGGTGCCAATCTTTTCAAATCAAACACAACAGATGTTTTAGGAAGAATTGCCCTAAAATCACTTTTGCATTATGCTCCTAATTTTATGGAATTCGGGAAGGCTTTTCAATTACAAGGACATGAATTATTACCTTCGGATGGAAAAGCACAAGAAGAATTATTTATGGAACTCAATAGGCTTTCTGATGAAGATTTAAAAAATCATCCATCTGGATTTTCTTATCGAATTTATAAAAAAGTAATCGCAAAATTAGAATCTGAAGGAGTAGAAGATTTTAGAATTGATTTTGAAGACGGCTTCGGGAATAGGTCAGATAAAGAAGAAGACGAGACTGCTGTTAATGCGGGTGAACAGGTTGCAAAAGGAATTAAAGAAAGTACATTATCACCATTTATTGGCATCAGAATAAAACCATTTACCGAAGAATTAAAAGATAGAGGCCTAAGAACACTCGATTTATTTTTAACCACATTGCTTACAGAAACAGATGGAAAACTTCCAAATAATTTTGTAGTGATGTTGCCAAAGGTGACCATTCCAGAACAAATCATTGCGATGGTTTCCTTTTTCGAAATTATTGAAGAGCAATTTAATTTAGAAAAGGGCTCTCTAAAAATGGAAATCATGGTAGAGACCACTCAATCTATAATCGACCATACAGGAGTCAATCCATTATACCGCTTTATCTTGGCAAGTAAAGGGCGTTGTATAGCAACGCATTTTGGAACTTACGATTATACGGCTTCTAATAACATAACAGCACGTTATCAAGAAATGGATCATGATGTGTGCGATTTTGCTCATTATATGACCAAAGTAGCGTTGAATCATACAGGAGTTTGGTTGTCAGATGGCGCAACAAATACAATGCCTATTGGTCCACATAGAGGAGGTTTGACTGATGCTCAAGAGCAAGAGAATAAAGAAGTTGTGCATAGAGCGTGGTTAAAAGGATACCAACATATTCGTCATTCTTTATACAAAGGATTATATCAAGGTTGGGATTTAAACCCTGCGCAATTGCCTATGCGTTATGCTGCTGTGTATGCTTTCTTTTTAGAAAGTTATGACGATGCTGTTTTGCGATTAAAAACCTTTGTAGAAAAAGCAGCTAGAGCAACTTTGATTGGTGATACTTTTGATGATGCTGCAACAGGACAAGGATTATTGAATTACTTTTTAAAAGCATTAAACAGTGGTGCAATTACCGAAGAGGAAGTTTTGGCAACAGGATTAACTTTAGACGAAATTAGAACTAGATCATTCGCTAAAATTTTAAAAGGACGAAGAGGAGAATAATACTTGTTTGTCTTTCCCGTGATTCCGATAGCTATCGGAACGGGAATCCAAAACAGGATTAAAAGTAGATTCCCGCGAAAGCGGGAATGACACTTTACTATATATTAAAGTGTTTTAATACTCTGTTCTATCTACTTTAGCAGCCCATTCATTAAAAACTTCTTGTCCTTCAGCTTGCAAGATTTGAACAAATTTTACTTGGCGGTTGCCAATAGGTTTGTCTAACTCCTCATATATAAATTGATCGTCGAAATCTATTTTGGCAGCATCTACTTTATCACAAGCATAAAACACCGCTTTTGGTCGCGCCCAATAAATGGCACCCAAACACATTGGGCAAGGTTCACACGAAGTATAAACGACACAATCATCTAGCTGAAAGGAACCTAGTTTTTCGCATGCTTTTCTGATAGCAACAACTTCTGCATGTGCAGTTGGGTCGTTGGTAGAAGTAACACGATTAAATCCTTCGGCAATAATTTCACCATCCTTTACAACCACTGCTCCAAAAGGGCCTCCAGCATTTGAGTTCATTCCTTCTTGAGAAAGTTTGATAGCTCTCTTCATAAATTTTTTATCGTTCTCTGTCATGGTCATTTTGTTTTAAAGTGATTTTTTGTCGGACTACAAATATAGAAAACAAAAGCAAAAGTGAGTTGTTTTTTTGGAGTACTAAAATGACCAAAATAAGATATAGATAATTGTTGTTCGATTTAGTTATGATAAGTGCAAAAATTCTATATATTTTCTCTATATTTATGGTCTTGCTTAAAAAATAAATGAAGATAAATAATAGTATTATGTCAGATATAACAACCCAAAACCCAGTAGAAAATTTTATAGATGGAAAATTTGTAAAAAACGACCTACCAACTTTAGATGTGTTTAACCCAGCAGATGGAAGTCTTATTTCAACTGTTCCATTATCTAATAGTCAAGATGTAGATATGGCAGTACAAGCTGCGGCAAAAGCATTTCCTGCTTGGTCAACGATGACCTTAAAAGAACGTGTTCAGATATTTTTTGGATACCGAACATTGCTCGAAAAAAACATGGATGAATTAACAAAATTAGTCCAACTAGAAAATGGTAAAACTTATGGCGAAGCAAAAGCCGAAGTAGAAAAAAGTATGGAACTGTGTGAATTTGCAGTTTCACTTCCGCAGATTGTAGTTAACGAAATTCAGGAAGTTAGCAAAGGTGTTGAATGTAGAATTGAGCGCAAACCTTTGGGAGTTGTGGCTAGTATTTCCCCTTTTAACTTCCCTAATATGGTGCCGCATTGGACGATTCCAAATGCTTTGGTTTTAGGAAATACGATGGTGATGAAGCCATCAGAAGTGGTGCCAATGAGTACAGTTCGTATGGCAGAATTGCTAAAAGAAGCAGGACTCCCAGATGGTGTTTTTAACTTGGTAAACGGTGGTAAGGAAGTTGTTGAATCTATTTGCGATCATCCAGATATCAAGGCAGTTTCATTTGTAGGATCAACCAAAGTTGCAAAAATTGTTTACAAGCGAGCGACATCAACTTTAAAAAGATGTGTTGCTTTAGGTGGTGCAAAAAACCATTTATTAGTATTACCAGATGCAAATCCAACGATGACTGCGTCGAATGTTGTGGCATCAATGTCTGGTTGTGCAGGTCAACGTTGTATGGCAGCATCGGTAATGGTAGGTGTAGATAAAGTGCAACATATCATTGATAAAATGGTAGAGGATACTAAGAGTTTGATTCCGGGGGATAACCTTGGTTCGGTTATTTCTGCGGCTACTAAAGAGCGTATCGAAAGATATATAGGAGAAGCCGAAGCTGATGGAGCGAAGATTTTGGTGGATGGTAGAAACACAACAGTTGCTGGTAAAGAAGGTGGGTTTTATGTAGGCCCAACCATTATTGATTATGTGACTACGGATATGTCTGTGGCGCGCGAAGAAATTTTTGGACCTGTGATTTCTATTATCAGAGCAAAAGATTTAGATGAAGCAATTGAAATAGAAAACGGATCAAACTATGGAAATGCTGCTGCTGTATTTACTGAAAGTGGAGGAATGGCAAAACAAGTTATGGAGCGTGCAAGTGCGGGGATGATTGGAGTTAACATCGGAGTTCCTGTTCCGAGAGAACCTTTTTCTTTTGGTGGATGGAATGAATCAAAATTCGGAGTTGGAGATATCACAGGCCGAAGTTCTATTGAATTTTGGACTCAAAATAAAAAGACAACTACCAAATGGAACCCTGAAGCACAAACAAATTGGATGAGTTAAAAAATTGAAAATTATGAATGATGAAATCATAAAAAACAATCTTGATTACACCCTTTTCTCTTGGGCAAAACAAGGAAATCTAAATCCTATAAATGCCTCGTATGCCGAAGGGAGTTATGTATATGATAGAGACGGAAAGAAATACCTAGATTTTTCTTCTCAGTTAATGAATGTAAATATAGGTCATGGCAACCAGAGAATTACCGAAGCTGTTGCAAACCAAATGAAAGAAGTGAGTTATGTTTTTCCTGGTATGGCGACAGATGTTCGTGGTAAATTGGGTAAGAAAATTGCTGAAATCACTCCTGGAAATTTGACGAAGACATTCTTTACGTTGGGTGGAGCAGAAGCGATTGAGAATGCTATTAAATTGGCAAGAATCTATACGGGTCGTCATAAAATAGTGACCTTTTATAGATCATATCACGGAGCAACTTATGGAGCAATTACTGCAGGTGGTGATCCGCGAAAATTTCCTGTTGATGCTCAGGCAATGCCTAATGTTGTGCATGTTGAAAATCCGTATGCGTATAGATGTCCTTGGAATTCTGATACTATTGAAGAATGTGGAGAACACTCTCTAGCAAATTTAGAACGTGTTTTAAAATTCGAAAATCCAGAAAGTGTTGCTGCAATTCTATTTGAAGGAGAATCTGGTTCCTCGGGATGTATTAAATACCCACCGATGTATTTAAAAGGAGTAAGTGATCTCTGTAAAAAATATGGAATCTTATTTATTGATGATGAAACGATGAGTGGTTTTGGAAGAACAGGAAAAATGTTTGGAATAGATCATCATAATGTAACGCCAGATATTATGGTAATTGCAAAAGGTTTAACATCTGGCTATTTACCATTAGGAGCAATGGCTGTTACAGATACTATTGCCGATTATTTTAATGACAATCCATTTTTATTAGGACTTACATATTCTGCGCATCCAGTTTCTTGCGCTGCAGCTTTAGAAAATTTAAAAGTGATTGAGGAAGAAAATTTGGTAGCTCGTGCTTCCGAAATGGGAGCTTATATTGAATCCAAAGTTGAAAAATTAAAAAAGAAACATCGCTCTATTGGTGATTTTAGAAACACAGGATTGTTAGGTTGTATTGAATTGGTTAAAAACAGAAAAACTAAAGAACCTATTACTCCTTGGAATGCAAAACCTGATGAAATGGAAGTTACTAATAAAATGGCAGCCAAAATTAGAGAACTTGGAATGTTCACTTTTGTACGTTGGAATTTCATTTTTATAGCACCACCATTAAATGTGAGTAAAGAGGAAGTTGATGAAGGATTAAAAATTATCTCACAAGCAATTTCAATTGCTGATGAGTATTGTAATTAAATATATTTTGAGCGGTCATTGAGCATAGTCGAAATGAAAGCAGGAATCTCATAAAACCCAAATATTATCAACTAACAATCACCAACCTTAAATATGAACAAAGACATTGTAGAATTACAAGAAGACGTTTCAAACTCACCTTTATATAGTGATGATTTAGCTCCAGTTTCTAAAGAAAATAGAACTTGGAATAAATGGAATCTTGCTGCAATCTGGGTTGGAATGGCAGTTTGTATACCTACTTATTTGTTGGCGTCTTACATGATTAAGACAGGATTGAATTGGTACGAAGCGCTTATCATTATTGGTTTAGCAAATTTGATTATTACCGTTCCGATGATTTTAAATGGTCATGCAGGTGTTAAATATGGTGTGCCGTTTCCTGTAATTGGTCGTGCAGCTTTTGGCACAAAAGGAATTCATATAGCTTCTGTTTCTAGAGGAATTATTGCTTGTGGTTGGTTTGGTGTTCAAACTTGGATTGGTGGTTTAGCGATTTATGCTATTTTTAATGCAATAACTGGTTCGACAGGAGAACTAGGATTGTCTGTAGGTAAGTTTGTAGGATTTGGAATTTTTTGGTTTATCAATATTTATTTTATTTGGAAAGGAACTGAAAGCATCAAATGGCTTGAAACCTATTCAGCTCCGATTCTGATTATTATGGGAATTGCTCTGATTTGGTGGAGTTACGCCAAGGCAGATGGCTTTTCGATTGTATTAGACCAAAGCAAGCAGTTAGAGAAAACAGCGGCGACAATTACACAAGAAAATGATGCTTATTTCTTACAACTAAATGCATTAAACGACAAAGAAGGGAAACTAAAAGTAACCGATTATAAGATTGTTTCTAATGAGAATAGTGATTGGATAAGATATACAGATGAACCGATTTCTGTTTCGACTTCAGAAAATATACAAGTTCAATTTAGAAACTCAGATGTAATTCCAATTGTTGAATCGAGTATCGTAACAGCTTCAATTGTACAAGAAAAAAGCCAAGGTTCAAAACTTTGGAGTTATCTTTTATGGCTAACAGCGATGGTAGGTTTTTGGGCAACTATGTCCATCAGTATTGCAGATATTACACGTTATGCTTCTACTCAAAAAGATCAAATAGCAGGTCAATTTATAGGATTGCCTGGAACAATGATGCTTTATTCTTTTGTAGGAATCTTCGTTACCTGTGCTGCAGTCATAAACTTTAAAGATGTCTTAATTGCTGATGATGCGCCCTGGGATCCTGTGTCTTTAATAGCTAAATTCAAGAGCCCAGTTGTAGTAGTCATTTCACAAATTTTTATGTTGATAGCAACATTGAGTACTAATATTGCTGCCAATGTAATTGCACCGGCAAATTCATTTTCAAATTTAGCACCTAAGAAAATTAGTTTTAGAATGGGTGGAATTATCACCGGAATCATCGGAATTATTATAATGCCATGGTGGCTATTGGATACAATTTCAACCTTTTTAATAATTGTTAGTGGGTTGTTAGGGCCAGTACTCGGAATTTTAATAACCGATTATTATCTCATCAGAAAAAAACGAGTTGAACTTGCTGAATTATATAAAACAGACGGAATCTATTCATACAATAAAACTGGATACAATAAAGCAGCAATCCTCGCATTATTTATTGGAGTCTTTTTGGCGTTGATAGGTTTTTGGGTGCCAGCGCTAAATTTCTTATATTCACTCTCTTGGTTTACAGGGTTTATCATTTCATCTATTATTTATTATTCGCTTATGAAAAAACCAAAATAATTACGTCTCTGCGAATTCCGAGTATTCGGAATGTGGCAGTCTCAATTTAAAGAAGAGATTGCCACGTCGTAAACTCCTCGCAATGACAAAAAAATAAAGGTGTCTTTCCCGTGAAAACGGGAATCCATCACTAAAAAAAAGTAAAAATGTCAATATTAATTAAAAACGGAAAAATCGTCACAGCAGCAGAAAGTTTTATTGCTGATATCTACACAGAAGGTGAACAAATAATCGCCATCGGAAAAAACTTACAGTATGATGCTGATAAAATAATTGATGCTACCGATAAATTAGTTTTTCCTGGAGGAATTGACCCTCATGTGCATTTAGATATGCCATTTATGGGAACCTATTCTAGTGATGATTATGAAACTGGAACACGAGCAGCTTTACATGGAGGCACTACGATGGTCATCGATTTTATTTTGCAAACTCAAGGCGATACTTTACACAATGCTTTAAAAATTTGGCAAGGAAAATCACAAGGAAAAGCGATTGGAGATTATTCGTATCATATGGCGGTAACTGATTTTAATGATGATGTTGCCAAAGAAGTTGTGCAGATGATTGAAGAAGAAGGTATATCTTCTTTTAAAACATTTATGGCTTATAAAGGTGCATTGATGATTGATGATGGGCAAATGGTGCAATTGATGAAAGTCGTAAAAGAATATGGGGGCATTGTTACCGTTCATGCAACTAATGGTGATATGATAGATTCGCTGATTGCCAAAAACAAAGCTCAGGGAAACATGGCACCAATCTATCATTATTTATCACAGCCAGAAGTAACTGAATCTGAGGCATCAGCACGTTTTGCAGAGATGCTAGAATATACAGGTTGTCCAGGTTATATTGTTCACATGACTTGCGAAGGGGCATTGAATGCTGTGAGAAAAGCAACACAAAGAAATCAAAAAATATTTGTAGAGACTTGTACCCAATATTTAATGTTAGACGCTTCTTTATATGAAGATAATTTTGAAGGAGCTAAATGGGTAATGAGTCCACCTTTAAGAGAAAAGAAAGATCAAAAAGCATTGTGGTCTGGAATTAATCAAGGATTGATTCAGGTAGTTGGTACGGATCATTGTCCGTTTATGTGGGAGCAGAAAAAAATGGGAATTGACGATTTTTCTAAAATTCCTAATGGGCACCCAGCTATTGAACATCGCATGGAATTTTTATATTCTGAAGGCGTACATCAAGGAAAAATATCTTTGACAAAATTTGTTGAAGTGAGCTCAACCAATGCAGCAAAAATATTTGGAATGTACCCTAGAAAAGGGACCATAGCAATAGGTAGCGATGCAGATATTGTAATTTTTGACCCAAAGAAAGAACATACCATTTCGGTAGAAACCCATCATATTAATTGTGATTATTCGGGATATGAAGGGCAAAAAGTAATAGGGAAAACAGAAACAGTAATACTTCGAGGAGAGGTTGCCATTGAAAATAATGAATGCAAATTAAAAGCGGGGTTTGGGCAATTTATCCCAAGAGGGAAAACGTCGAAGACTGTTATATAAATAATACGTCACTGCGAATTTCGAGAATTCGAAATGTGGCAGTCTCACTTTAAAAGAGATTGCCACGTCGTTTCACTCCACGCAAAGGCAATAAACTAATAATTTATAATTCAAATTTATGAGCAGAAAAGTAAAATCAGGATTGATACAAATGAGCCTTCCAATGACAGAAGGTGAAGGAACAATTAAAGAAATTATGGATGCAATGTACGATAAACACATTCCGTATATTGAAGAAGCAGGTAGACAAGGAGTGCAAATTTTGTGCTTACAAGAAATTTTTAACACGCCTTATTTTTGTCCGGGACAAGATATGAAATGGTACGAATCAGCAGAGTCTGTACCAGGACCAACAACCGAAAAAATGCAAGTGCTTGCTAAAAAACATAACATGGTAATTATTGTTCCTATTTATGAAAAAGAACAGGCAGGAGTCCTTTACAATACAGCTGCAGTTATTGATGCTGACGGAACATATTTAGGAAAATACAGGAAAAACCATATTCCGCATACCACAGGTTTCTGGGAAAAATTCTTCTTTAAGCCTGGTAATTTAGGCTATCCAGTTTTTGAAACGAAGTATGCCAAAGTTGGAGTATATATTTGTTACGACAGACATTTTCCTGACGGCGCTAGAGCGTTAGGTTTAAATGGTGCAGAGATTGTTTATAATCCATCAGCAACAGTTGCTGGATTGAGCGAATACCTTTGGAAGTTAGAGCAACCAGCACATGCAGCAGCCAATGGATATTTTATGGGATGTATTAATCGTGTAGGTGAAGAGAAGCCTTGGAACCTCGGCAAGTTTTATGGACAATCTTACTTTGTGAATCCACGAGGGCAGATTTTTTCTGAAGCCTCTCGTGATGATGATGAATTGTTGGTAGCAGAATTTGATTTGGATATGATTGATGAAGTACGTTCTACTTGGCAATTCTTTAGAGATAGAAGACCAGAAACATATGGAAGGTTGACTGATTTGTAGGAAAGACAGTCATGTCGAACAAATGTGAGACATCTCATGATGAGATTTCTCAATCGAAACTTTGTTTCTAATTTCGAAATGACAGAATATTAATAAACACAACCAGAGACTAATTACTATAAACTATAGATACCAATAAGAATGGCAGAATATAAAAAACCGACTACGAAAGAGGAATTCGATAAAAACTTTAAGCAGAAAAAACCTTTGATGAATGATACTGAAGCGTATTACGAAGCATCAAGATGTTTGTTCTGTTATGATGCACCTTGTATACAAGCGTGCCCAACACATATTGATATTCCATTGTTTATAAAACAAATTCATACCGATAATATTACTGGGTCATCCAAAACTATTTTTGATGCCAATTGGTTAGGAAATGCATGTGGAATTGTATGCCCTACAGGGGTGCTTTGCGAAGGAGCTTGTGTGTATAATCTTCAAGATGTACCTCCAGTTCAGATAGGGAGACTACAAAATTATGCAACTAATAAAACCATAAGTGCAGACAAAATTATTTTTAAAGTTGGCGAATCTAATGGAAAGAAAATTGCTATTATAGGTGCTGGTCCTGCAGGAATTGCCTGTGCTTGTGAAGCAAGAACTTTAGGTTTTGATGTTGATGTTTTTGAAGCAAAAAGTAATCCATCAGGATTGATGGTGCATGGAATTGCTCCGTATAAAATAACTAATGAAGAAGTGTTAAAGGAAATTGATTACTTACAAAATCAATTGGGATTCAATATAAAATATGATTCCGCTATAAATTCAAAAGAGGAACTGTTGAAATTAGAAAATGATTATGATGCTATCTTTTTAGGAGTAGGGTTAGGTAAAACAGCAACCTTAGGATTGGATGGTGAAAATAAAGAAGGAGTAATTGGGGCAGTTGAATTTATTGAAGAATTGCGAATGAAGCATCATAAAACACAGGTGCCTAAAAAAGTAGTTGTTATCGGAGGTGGAAACACAGCTATGGATGCTGCTTCAGAATCTGCAAGAATGGGAGCGCGAAAAACAGTGTTAGCTTATAGAAACTCGAAAGAAAAAATGGGTGCTTATGGTTTTGAATATGATTTAGCAATAGGCGCTGGTGTAGATAGTTTGTTTAATGTATCACCTATTGCCATTGTTGGAAATGGAAAAGTTGAAGGTGTAAAATTTGCAAAAACAGAAATGGTTGATGGGAGATTACAAACTAATATGAATAATACTTTTATTGTACGATGCGATATGGTTATTAAAGCCACAGGACAAGCAAAACAAGATGGTTTTTATGAATTGATAGACAATTTAGAAATAGATAGTAAAACGAGAATAGTAGTTGATGAAACAACATTCCAAACAAGTAATTCAAAATATTTTGCTGGGGGTGATGCTATTAATGGAGGAGCCGAAGTTGTGAATGCAGCTTATGATGGTAAAATGGCAGCACAAGGAATTCATCAATTTTTAAATAATTAAGACAGTAAGTTATGATCGATTTATCAGTAAATTTTGCAGGAATTAAAGCACCAAATCCTTTTTGGTTAGCATCTGCACCACCAACAAACTCTGGATATCAAATAATGAAAGCCTTTGAAGCTGGTTGGGGTGGCGCTGTTTGGAAAACATTAGGAGTACCTGTTGTAAATGTATCTAGTCGCTATGGCTCGGTAGATTATAGAAATACAAGAATGATGGGTTTCAATAATATTGAACTGATTACCGACAGACCTTTGGCAGACAATCTTAGAGAGATTGAAGAAGTAAAAAAATATTTTCCAGATCATGCTGTAATAGCATCATTAATGGTGGAAAGTAGAAAGGAATGGCAACAAATTATTAAAGATGTTGAGAATGCAGGAGCTGATGGGATAGAACTAAATTTTGGATGTCCTCATGGGATGTGTGAACGTGGAATGGGTTCAGCAGTGGGGCAAGAACCAGAAGTTTTAAAGACTATTGTTGAGTGGGTAACGGAGGCGGCAAATGTACCAGTGATTACAAAATTATCTCCAAATATTTCACATATTACTGATCCTGGATTAGCTGCAGTTGAAGGAGGAACAGATGCTTTGTCTTTAATTAATACGATAAAAAGCATTGTAGGAATTGACTTAGATTCTTATGCCCCATATCCAGTAGTTGATGGTAAAGGTTCTAACGGTGGTTATTGTGGACCAGCTGTAAAACCAATTGCAATGCATATGTTAAAAGATTTAGCACAGCATCCAGAAATTTCTAAAGTGCCAATTTCAGGAATTGGTGGTATAGAAACTTGGCGAGATGTGGTAGAATTTATTTTATTAGGAGCTACTTCAATACAAGTGTGTACTGCAGTGATGCATTATGGTTTTGGAATTGTAAGAGAGATGGAAGCAGGTTTACGTCAATTTATGGAAGAAAAAGGATACAATACCATCTATGATTTTGCAGGAAAAGCCTTACCAAATGTTACTGAATGGAAACATTTAAATCTTAAACACCAAGTTATAGCAGAAATTAACCAGGATAAATGTATTGGTTGTGATTTATGTTATATCGCTTGTGATGATGGAGCACATCAAGCAATTTCATTACCGAGTGATGCCAATAATAGAATACCTAGTATTATTGAAGAAAATTGTGTAGGATGTAATTTATGTTCGTTGGTATGTCCTGTCGAAGAGTGTATTACCATGGTAAAAACAGATGATGGCACCGAACATATAACTTGGAATGAGCGCACTTTAAATGATGATGTTCCAGTTACTTTTGATGATGATAGAGCAGGAGGTAAAGGTCATTTTGTACCCAAACCAAGCGATGCATTAAAAGTAGCAAAAGACAAATAGTTGTGTACTTTACACGCTATCAAACAATTATATTTAATACTAAATTCGCCTATTAGTTATTTCAATTTCTCATAGGTGAATTTGTTTTGTTAGCATATATTTACTGTCAAAATTTAAATAAAAATTACACATGAAAAAATTAGCTACCCTTATTATCGTATTTACCATTTTTAGCATAAGCTCTTTTGCACAAAGATCAAAAGAAATGACTATTTATAAATCAGATCAAACTCAAATTCAAGTAAAAGGAAATTTTGAATATGAAAATGATTATATCAATGCAGTACGTAGTGAAAATATTACCATCAAGATAGAAAGTATAGATAAAGTGGTTTTAGGCTCTGATGTCTTTGTAGTGAAAAATGTTGAAGACAAAAAATACTTGTTTCAAGAAATAGAAAAAGGAATATTGTCTTTATACAAAGGAAAAAGCAACTACTATTTAGAAAACGAGAAACACGGACTGAGAAAGGTACCAGAAAGAGATATTACTGGTTCTAAAATATTTAATTCGGGCACCGTTTCGTTATTTATTAATAATTGTAAATCAGCTGTAAACTTACTATCAAATAAGGCATCAAGTTTAACAGTTCAAAATTTGAAAGAAATTGTAAAATCTTACAACTCATGTGACTTGCAATCAGATGTGCAAATCTCTGATAAAGTTATTGAAGAATCTTTACGAAAAGATGGTAAGCTAAAATTTGGTTTAACAGCAGGATTTTTACATTTAAACACTGATTATAGCAATGTTTTAGATACTGATGAAACAAACATAGGTTTATTTACAGTCGGAGCCAAATTGTATTTTCAAACCAACTGGTTAAAAAAGAATAGAATAGATTTTAATTTTTCTGTTGACTATGCCTTAAGTGCTGAACAACAAATAGAGAGTAATTTATTTACACTTCAAAGTAAGACTTCTTTTGTAAACGCAATGTTTGGAGCTAACTATGTTTTGAGTGATTTAAACTCTATGTTTAAACCATATTTTGGAGTTTCTGCAGGATTTCTTTTCGATGCTGGTTCTGAAGTTAATTTAATAGCAAATAGTTCTGCAAGCCCATCATTATATTATGAAGGGATAAGTCAAATTGCATACAATCTAAATGTAGGTACTGTGATAGAAGTATTTAATAATGAAATTGATTTTTTAATTGCTTACCAACCAAAATTGAATATGCCTATAGAGGCCGGTACAGAGCTTATATCTCTCGATACTCATTATGAAATTTCAGGATTAAATTTTAGATTGACCTACATGTTTTAAAGGTTTTTTTGAGAGTTTTTTTTTTTTTTGTTATATTTGGCTTCCGCTTAGAAAAATAATCTGTTTTGCTAGATTATAAAAAGTTTTCTAATCGGATTTATCCCCTACAGATTTTAGCCCCCTAATTTAAATTATTGGTATGCGAACAAAATTACTTTTGTTGGTGGCTACTTTTCTGCTGTCGTCATCAATTTATAGCCAAGAGATTGGAAATGTAAAAAATGGAGAACATTCTATTTCATTAATAAAAACTAACGATAAGTTTGCTTGTATGTATTCTGATGTGAATACAAACATATTGTTTCCTAAAAAATCATTTGTCTTTCCAAATAAAGAAACCATTTACACCATTATTATGGATGGATTTAAAAATGAAAGTAATCATCAAGTGTATGTGCAAATGAATAAACACACCATTGTTAAGTTTGAATATAAAAGGATGAATGGCAAAATGGTTGTAAAAATAGTTCACAATAATTTGGCGAATAATAAAATTGGGAATACCGCTTTTTTAACCCCCTTTCAAATTGATGAATTGTTTGGAAAAAAACAAGATACCAAAGTTTAATACTTTTTAAATATTAAATTACTAGAGCTGCATTAATTGTAGCTCTTTTTATATTTTAGCAATTAGATAAATTTCAATCACTAGAGCTTTTATATGGATTTTTTAAAATCTTTTTTTTTATTGTTGGCGTTAATTTTTTTGACCGCTTGTTCTACAGATAAAAAAGAGGAGTATAGTAATATTAAAGAAAAAACAATTGTTACTAAGTCAACATATATTGGCTCAGAATCTTGCAAAGCATGCCATCAAGAAGAATTTAAAGATTGGCAAGGTTCACACCATGATTTAGCGATGCAAATTGCAGATTCCATTTCTGTTTTAGGAGATTTCAGGAATAAGACGATTGCTTTTAAAAAGATTAAATCAACCTTTTTTAAAAAAGGAAATGATTTTTATGTAAACACAGAAGGGTATGATGGTAACTATGCCGATTTTAAAATTGAATATACTTTTGGAGTTACACCATTGCAACAATACTTGGTAAAATTTGATAATGGAGAATATCAATGTTTATCTACGGCGTGGGATAGTGTAAAGAATGAATGGTTTAGTTTATTACAACCCGATTTAGACATTAATCACGGAGATAGATTGCATTGGACAGGAAGTGCAATGAGTTGGAATATGATGTGTGCCGATTGCCACTCAACCAATGTTCATAAAAATTACGATAGCAAAACAGATACCTATGACACTACTTTTAGTTTGATAAACGTGAGTTGTGAGTCTTGCCATGGCGCAGCAAGTGAACATGAAAAGTATTATCAAAATCCACTAGAAAATGGAACTCCCCCAAAAATGTATATGTATAATGAGATGGAGTCAACGGAATTGGTAGATAAATGTGCTCGTTGCCATTCTAGAAGAACTCAAGTAACTGAATATTTCGATTATCAGGGAGATTTTATGGACCATTATGCACCGAGTTTATTACTAGATGGTTTGTATGAAGTTGATGGGCAAATTAATGATGAGGTTTATGTTTATGGGTCTTTTATTCAAAGTAAAATGTATCACGAAGGCGTATCTTGTAAAGATTGCCACAACGTACATTCACTAAAATTAAAAAAACAAGGAAACGATTTGTGTATGACTTGCCATGAGCCAAGTTATAATACTGAAGAACATCACTTTCATCCAAATAATTTTGAAGGGTCACAATGTATCAATTGTCATATGACGGGTAAAATTTATATGGGAAATGATTTTAGACGTGACCATAGTTTTAGAGTTCCGAGACCTGATCAATCTGTAAAATACAGTACACCAAATGCATGTACTGGTTGTCATGATGATAAATCTGATGAATGGACAGCTAAGATAATAGTCGATAAATATGGAAGTGAAAGAGTAGATCATTTTTCTGACCATTTATTAAAGGGATATTATGAAGACCCATCAGCATTTGAAATTTTAATGTCAGGTAAACAGTATCCAGATATTGCACGGGCAACTGCGGTTAATTTATACGGAAGTCAACCTTTATCATCAGAACAATTAAATAGATTAACACTGTATTTAAGGGATTCATCTGCCTTGGTAAGAAATGAAGTCGTAATTTCTTTAGAGCAATATCAAAATGATGAAATTGCAAAACATATAGAACCAATGCTCAAAGATTCATTGCGTATGGTTCGTATTTCGGCAGCACGATATTTTAATATGTCTAACCAAGATGTAGCTGCAATTGAAAATTATAAAACTGCAAATAAAGAATTTTTAACCGCGCTCCATCTCAATGCCGATTTTTCTTCGGGGCAACACCAAATAGCATTGTATTATCAATCAAAAGGAAATGAGGAAGCTGCGATTAAGGCCTATAAAAGAGCCATAGAAATTGATGGTTATAATAATAGACCTCGCATGAATTTAGCACTAATTTACTACAATCAAGGGTTGACAAATAAATGTGAAGAGCTGTATTTAAAGGTGATTGAACAAGAGCCAGATTTTAGCTATCCATATTATATGCTTGGGTTGTTATATAATGAATTGAGTAATGATATTAAGGCTTTAGAGTATTTAGAGTTGGCTACTGAAAAAGCACCATTCAATGAAAATGCTTTTTACAATTATGCATTGAAATTACAGGGGATAAAAAAGTTTAAAGAATCTATTGTGGTATTGAAAAAAGGCTTGGAATTTGCACCCTACAATGAAAGGTTACTATATGTTAAGTTGTTGGGAGAAGCAAACACTAATTTAATTAGTGATGCCAAAGCAACCAGTGTTTTATTAATGCAAATAGCACCTAATAATAATGATTACAAACAGCTTTATCAGCAGTTGAGTCTGGGGAATTAATTATTAGGGTTTATACTTCAACGGAATATGAACTACTCTTTTTGTTTCAAAAAAATCTTCATCAAAGTAATTCGGTAAATCATATAATGTTGCCTTAGGAAAGTTTTTTAGCTCTTCGGTTAAATCGCCCCCCTTTAAATAAAGGATTCCATTTTTTAATTTGTGGTTTGATTTTTTCTTGATTTTACCTTTAGTCCATTTAACAAAATCATTCATATTGGTCACTGCTCTACTCACAATAAAATCGAATTGACCTTTTACTTTTTCGGCCCTTAAATGTTCGGCCTTTACATTTTGTAATCCCAAAGCTGAAGAAATTTCATTGACCACCTTTATTTTTTTACCAATTGAATCAACCAAATAAAAATTTGTCTTTGGAAATAAAATAGCTAACGGAATTCCAGGAAAACCACCACCTGTGCCAATATCTAAAATAGAAGAGCCGTCTAATAATGGTTGTACTTTGGAAATCGCTAATGAGTGCAATACATGGCGTAAATACAATTCGTCAATATCTTTGCGAGACACCACATTTATCTGAGCATTCCATTCTTTATACAATGTTTCCAACTGTTCAAATTGTGAAATTTGATGTTGGGTTAATTCCGGGAAATATTTTTTTAGTATATTCATATTTTTTACGCATACAAAGTTACAGTAATTAACAATATTACTTAGCAATTTTATAGAACAAAGAAAAAAAGAGTTAACTAAAATACAATCCTGTAAGATTCGTTAATTAGTTAACACTATTTTTGATTCCACCATAATTAACAGTAAAATGTGAAATTTGTTAGCTGTCAAAAAGAATTTTGATGTAATTTTGCCACTTTAAAAATCCTCAATAAAATGAAGACAATAAAATTTTCTAGAAAAGACAACGCAAAGTTTTTTAAAACTTTGAATAAGAGAGTCAATGACTATTTTAAAGATAACAATATAAAACGTACTGGTAACTGGAAATTGTACTCAAAAGCAATAGTAATGTTCTCGTTACTTTTATTGCCATTGATTTCAATATTAGTTTTTGATTTACCAACTTGGGCAAATATCATTGGTATGATATTAATAGGTGTAGGTATGGCAGGAGTTGGTATGAATGTTATGCACGATGCCAATCACGAATCATTCTCTAGCCGTAAATGGGTAAATAAATTAATGGGTTCTAGTATTTATATCCTTGCTGGAAATGATTATAACTGGAAAGTTCAACACAATGTTTTACACCATACATATACTAATATTCAAGGACACGATGAAGATATTGATGCTGGTAGAATCATCCGTTTTTCAAAACACTCTAAATGGTTAAAGATTCATAAATACCAAAAATATTACTCGTTTTTCTTATATGGATTGTTAACGGTAAATTGGGCAATCACAACTGATTTTAAACAAACCTATCAATATTTAAAAAGAAAATTATCGTATGGTAAGTTTCCAAATCCAGCAACACAGTGGACGAAATTAATCATAGGGAAAATAATTTATTATGCGCTATGGGTGGTATTGCCACTATATTTAGGTTTTGCTTGGTATGAAGTTTTAATTGGGTTTTTAATTATGCATTATACCGCAGGAATCATTTTAAGTGTTGTTTTTCAATTGGCACATGTAATGCCAAATACTGAAATGCCAACTCCAGATAAAGATGGTAATATGAAGAATACTTGGGCAATTCACCAATTATATACTACATCTAACTTTGCTCCTAAAAGTTGGTTGGTTGAGTTTTTTACTGGCGGATTAAATCATCAAGTAGAGCATCATTTGTTTGCGCATATTAGTCATATCCATTATGATAAATTGGCAAAAATTGTAAAGGAAACAGCAGAAGAATTTAGCTTACCTTATAATGAGTATAAAACTTTTTGGAAGGCTGTTAAAGAGCACTACCACCAATTAAACGTTTTAGGAAAACAACCACAACTAGCTTAATTTACGAACACAACATGTCAAAACAACTATCCGACAGAATTCAAAGTTTACCTGTATCGGCAACTTTGGCTATGGCCTCAAAAGCCAGAGAATTAAAACTACAAGGAAAAGATATCATAGGTTTAAGTTTGGGAGAGCCAGATTTTAATACACCCGAGTTTATCAAAGAAGCGGCAATAAATGCTATACAGGAGAATTATAATTCTTATACACCGGTTGATGGTTATCTAGAATTAAAAGAAGCTGTTTGCACAAAATTTAAGCGCGATAATAATTTAGATTATAATCCAAACCAGATTGTAGTTTCTACAGGTGCAAAACAATCAATTGCAAATGTTGCGCAGGTATTATTAAATCCTGGAGACGAAATTTTATTACCCGCTCCTTATTGGGTAAGCTATTCGGCTATCGCTACTTTGTGTGAAGCAAAATTTGTTGAGATTCCTTCTAGTATCGATACTGATTTTAAAATTACACCAGAACAACTAGAAGCGGCTATCACTCCTAAAACAAAAATGATTTTCTTTAATTCGCCAAACAACCCTAGTGGAACAATTTATACTGAAAGAGAGTATAGAGCTTTGGCAAAAGTTTTAGAAAACCATCCAAATATTTACATCCTTTCTGATGAGATTTACGAGCACATTAATTACGGTGCTAAGAATTTTAGTTTCGCTAGAATTAAAAGTATGTATGAACGTACTATTACTGTTAACGGTGTGGCAAAAGCATTTGCTATGACAGGTTGGAGAATCGGATATATCGGTGCGCCAGAATGGATTGCAAAGGCTTGTACCAAGATGCAAGGGCAAATTACATCTGGGGCAAATTGTATTGCACAACGTGCTACAATCGCAGCGCTTGAGGCTCCTGTTTCAGAAATACAGTATATGGTTACAGAGTTTAAAAAACGTAGAGACATCGTCTTAAAATTATTAAAAGAAATCGACGGATTAAAACTAAATATCCCAAAAGGGGCTTTCTATGTTTTTCCTGATGTTTCAGCATTTTTTGGCAAAACAATTAAAGGACACAAAATTAACAATGCTTCTGATTTATCAATGCTGTTGTTAGAAGAGGCAAATGTTGCTACCGTTACCGGTGATGCTTTCGGAGCTCCTGACTGCATTAGAATTTCGTATGCAGCTTCTGAAGAAAATATTAGAAAAGCAATTGCTCAAATAAAAGAAGTGTTGAGTTAAACACAACTTATTAAGAAACAAAAATCCCTGAAACTTAGGTTTCAGGGATTTTTTTATTAAAGTGTTTTTATAACTACATTAAAAAACGATAGTTTAAAGAAAGTAGAAATGATTTTCTATCGCCAATTAAACCAGCTTCTGAGCGCAACATCCAACGTTTATTATATTGGTATTGCATTCCTATAAGTCCATTCCATTTTTGTGCGACTTGCTTGTCCATTCCATAACGAATAATTGCACTACCATCTGCAGCATCAATTCGGCCAACAATAGGATCTAGAACGTCATCAACAACTTTCTTTTGTATAAAGGTTAAATCATCATAATTTGCATCATGCCAATCATTATAATCAGTAACAATTTGATCTGTTTTATCTTCAAAACCAGGAATAGCCTCGCTCAATTGAATTTGCCCACGAGTTTCAGTTTGCATATTAATAGACATCCCTCCAGCCCAAATAGCAATATTACTTTCAGGTTTATTTTTAAATGTAAATGTTTTCCCTAAACGAATACCAACGACATTAACTCTTGTTGCTTCGTCTAATAATTCTGGTTTATTCCAAGTAAAGTTTGCATCGACAGAAAACCAAACGGGTCCGATACCACCAGCTCCCATAACACCAAACCCAGCAGTTGAAATATTTTGTTCTACTACTGATTGAAGTTGGATCGGAGCTACTAAATTTACTTCTGTACTAGTATGACCATACCCAAAAATACCATACACGTTTAGGAAAGGGAATATCCATAAATCTGGCCTTACATTAAAAGTGTATGAAGTGTTAGAATTATCACCAAATTGTATAAAATCAACAGAAGTTAAAGGGATATCTAAGTTGTCTGTTTTTAAACCCAACTGCATATTGGTAATATCTACTCCCTGTTCCATCCACATATAATTTGCCATAATACCTGCTGGATACGGAATATCAAAACCTTTTTCATAGACCTTTTGTCCCCATATCGGGAACTTATAATTGTACTCTACTTGCTTTAAACTATCAGTATATTTTTCGTGCTTGCTCTTAACTTTTTTTGATGAATATTGAGTATACCCATTTGTAGAATTCAAAATAAATATTGCGATAATTATTGGTAAGAGGGTTGTAACTTTTTTCATATGACTATATTTCACTTTTTTCTTTTAATTGATCTTCGGCTTCTTTCTCTGCAGCTTTTTCTTTTGCTTTTTTAACTCCAACAGGAATCGTAACTTTTACAAAAAAGGCATTGCTTTTGGTACCAGATTTTTCTTTATATATATCTACAAGACCGTGATAATATTTAGCACCAATAGTCATTTTTTTTCCTTTTTTAAATTGATATCCAAACCCTCCTAAAAGACCCGCATCAATTTTTTGCATGGCATCTTTGTTCTTGTATCTAACACGTTCCTCAATATCTTCATTATCGCTATTAAACTCTACATACGCTTTTGTGTGCCATCCAAATTGCATTCCGCCTTCGGCATAAAAACCTTCATAAAACTTATATTTCAGTAAGGCAGGAACCATAAAAGTATTTATCACCTGTTTGTAATCGCCCTCTACTATAACACCATCATGTTCTTGTTTATCTATACCCAAAAAATCAAGATCATTATCGGTTAAATTATCTAACCCTTGATTTGCTTTTACCAAAACACCTGTATAAACAGACCAATCTGGATTCTTTAATTTTAAATCAAAATAAAATCCAATATTAAAAAAAGTTCTTCTATCACTTGATTCAAAGCCATCTATCTGTTCAAAATTCAAACCTGTTTCTAATCCAAATTCAATTTTATCTGAATTTAATTTATCGCCTAACAATAATGAGATTAAAACTTGAGATTGTGAAGAAATTGCAAAAAGTAAAAAACAGCTTAGTAGTAAAATATTTTTTTTCATCTAGGTAGACTCTTAGTTATGAGTAATACAAATATAAATGAATTAAATGAATGTTTATTCTGCTAATTTGCTTTTTACGTTTATTATATTGTGACATAAGTTACAATTACCTATTTTTAAATTATTATATTTGCTTTACTTCAAATTTAACTTAAACTAAATTATATGAACAAGAATTTATTTTTCACATTAGTATTAATGATGCCAATATTTATAATGGCACAAGAAAATGACAAACCAAACATACTCGTTATTTGGGGAGATGATATTGGTATCACAAACATCAGCCATAACAATCGTGGTATGATGGGATACATGACTCCTAATATTGATCGTGTAGCCCAAGAAGGTGTAGCTTTTACAGATTATTACGCTCAACAAAGCTGTACTGCTGGTAGAGCAGCATTTATAAGTGGTAGTGTGCCTGTACGGTCTGGTATGACAAAAGTAGGGATGCCTGGTGCTAAAGAAGGTTGGCAAGAAAGTGACCTTACGATGGCAACTGTTTTAAAAAGTCAAGGTTATACTACAGGTCAATTTGGGAAAAACCATGAAGGTGATTTAGATGAACACCTGCCTACTAATCATGGATTTGATGAGTTTTTTGGAAATCTATATCACTTAAATGCAGAAGAAGAACCAGAAAATTTTGATTATCCAGCTGATATGGTTTTAAAAGACGGTTCCACGTTTAAAGAAAAATTTGGCCCTAGAGGAGTAATTCATTCCTACGCCGATGGTAGAATTGAAGATACGGGTCCACTTACAAAGAAACGTATGGAAACCATTGATGATGAAACCATAGCTGCAACAAAAAAATTTATTAGAGAAACCGTTAAGTCTGGGGAGCCATTTTTTGTATGGTGGAATGGTACTCGTATGCACTTCAGAACTCATGTGAAAGAAGAGCATCAAGGAATTTCGGGACAAGATGAGTATGGTGATGGTATGGTTGAACACGATTTACATGTAGGTGAGTTACTTGATTTATTAGATGAATTAGGCATTGCAGATAATACTGTTGTTATGTATTCTACAGACAATGGAGTACATTATAACACTTGGCCAGACGCTGGAACTACACCATTTCATGGAGAAAAAAACAGCTCTTGGGAAGGTGCTTACCGTGTTCCTGCATTTGTAAGATGGCCTGGTCATTTTCCTGTTGGCAAAACATTAAATGGAATTGTTGCCCATGAAGATTGGCTACCTACTTTCGCAGCAATTGCTGGCGAGTCTGATATTGTTGCTAAGGCTAAAAATGGGGTAACTTTAAATGGTAGATCTTATAAAAACTACATCGATGGTGTAAATCAATTAGATTATCTATTAGGTAATGCTAAAGAATCACCTAGAGAAGGGTTTATATATGTAAATGATGCGGGACAGATTGCCGCATTGAGATATGGAGACTGGAAAGCAATGTTTCAAGTGAATAGAGCTGACCAATTACAAATTTGGTTAGAACCATTTATAGAATTAAGAGCTCCCTACCTTTTTAATCTTCGAAGAGATCCATATGAAAAAGCTTTAGAAGGTTCAAATACATACTATGATTGGTACATAGACAGAGCATATATTTTAATAGCAATTCAAGGCTATGCCTTTAATTTCTTAAGTACCTTTAAAGAATATCCACCAAGCCAAACAGCAGGTGATTGGAGTCTTTCAAAAGTTGAAAAACAGATTGAAGAAATGACATTAAAAAGTCATTAAATTTTAAAGTATTAAAAACAAAAAAGCGGGCTCAATGGTCTGCTTTTTGTTTTTCAATTAAAAAATAAAATTATGAAAACAATAGTAAAAAGTATAATAGGATTCTTGTTTATCACTTTGATTGCATGCAATCCAAAACCAGAAATAAATGATGCTACTAAAAATGTTGATCCGCTCCCAAGTTGGAATGATGTCACATCTAAAAATAATATTATTGCCTATGTCAATGAGGTGACCAATCCTGAAAACAATACTTTTATCCCAATAAAAGATCGTATTGCAACTTTTGATAATGATGGTAATTTATGGGCTGAGCAACCTGCTTATTTTCAATTATTTTTTACTATTGATAAAGTGAAAGCCATGGCTTCTGAACATCCAGAATGGAAAAATGAACAGCCTTTTAAAGCCGTATTAGAAAATGATATGGAGGCTTTGAAAGAACAAGGCGAGCATGGTTTAGTACAATTAGTAATGGCTACGCATTCAGGTAATACTACCGAAGAATTTGAAGCGGATGTTAAAGGTTGGATTGCAACCGCAAAACATCCAACAAAAAATGTTGGGTATGATAAATTGATCTATCAGCCTATGCTAGAACTACTTCAATACTTAAGAGCTAACAATTTTAAAACCTATATTGTTTCTGGTGGTGGTGTTGATTTTATGCGTGCTTTTGTTTCTCCCATTTATGGAATTCCATCTGAGCAAATTATTGGCTCTAGAATAAAAACGGAATTTGATTACAGTGAAGGCAACCCTAAAATTGTACGCTTACCTGCTCTAGATTTTAACAATGATAAAGAAGGAAAAGCATTAAACATTCAAAAAATAATAGGTAAAAAACCTGTTTTTTCTTCAGGTAATTCTGATGGCGATTTACAAATGATGCAATGGGCTGCTTCAAATAAGTATAAAAGTTTTATGCTCTATGTGCATCATACCGATTCAATTAGAGAATGGGCATATGATAGAAACTCTCATATCGGGCGTTTAGACAAAGGACTAGACCAAGCAATTAATGATGGATGGACAGTAATTGATATGGAAAAAGATTGGAAAGTGATTTACCCTTTTGAGTTAGAAAAAGCTGTTGATTAATAACTAATTTCACACTTCTAAATTAACCATCAAATGAAGAAAACAACCTTATTTGCAATTGCATTATTTATTGTAACACTTACAAATGCACAATCTTTATCAGAATTATATCAAAAAGTAAATTCTTCTATAGTTGTTATTAAAACCCAAAGCAATATAAGTGCTGGTATGGGTGACAAGAAAAAAGTGAATACTGCAGAAGGTTTAGGGTCTGGAGTTTTAATTTCTGACGATGGCTTAATTTGGACAGCATCACATGTTGTACATAGTGCAGAAAATTTAGCGGTAAAATTTACCGATGGTGACATTTACGAGGCTAAAGTATTAAGCTCAAGTCCAACAGCAGATGTTGCTTTAATTAAAATCATTGGAAATTTTCAATTAAAAAATAAACATGTTGCAAGCATTGGCGACTCTGATAAAGTTACTATTGGTCAAGAAATTTTTGTGATTGGTTCTCCACTTGGGATTGAACAAACACTTACTAGAGGAATTGTAAGTGGTAAAATTACCCAAGGAAATTTGAATGAAAGTTTTTCACCAGTCGAGTTTATACAGACTGATGCTGCTATTAATCCAGGTAATTCTGGAGGTACATTATTTAATATGAATGGAGAAGTAATAGGAATTGCAAGTTTTATTATGTCACAATCTGGTGGTTTTGTAGGTCTTGGTTTTGGAGCATCATCAAATGTTGCAACCAAAATTTTAATGAATCAAAAGAATATTTGGTCTGGGATGGAGTTTGCTTTTCTAGAAGGAGAAATGGCTGATGTTTTTAACTTACCACAAAAAGCAGGATTACTAGTGATATCAGTAACATCAAAAGGCTTAGGAAATAAATTAGGACTTCGAGGAGGTTATATCAATGCAACTATTGAAGGGAGTTCGTTACTTATTGGAGGAGATATTTTATTAGAAATTGCTGGAGTTAAATTAGAAAATGCTAAATCATTAGAACTTCTTAAAAAGAAAATGGTCATTTTTGAAAACTCGAATTTTGAAGTTAAATATCTACGTGCCGGTAAAGTTTATACTTCTTCTGTAAAACAATAATCCCTTATACTTTTAGACACTTGTCTTTCCCACGAAAGTGGGAATCCATTATTTTTCTT